>JAESSK010000131.1 GCA_016764155.1 Rhizobiaceae bacterium | reverse complement strand
CTGCAAAACCCATTCAGTCGAATTGCCGGCAGCAGCGTTACAATTCCCGCTGGCCCATCCAGCCGTTGCTTGCGTTATTCCCGGCGCCCGTTCAGCCGAAGAATTCACCGGCATATTGAACTGGGCAAAAGCAGATATTCCGGCAGAATTCTGGAATGATCTTCAATCAAAAGGCCTGCTGCATAAAGATGCGCCACTACCGACCGAAAATCCGTTTAAGTAAGGCGCACCACGCAACGCATCGATAGTCACCAGCATTTTTGGAAACTCTCGCGCGGTGATTATGACTGGTTAACGTCAGACCTTGCCGCGATATATCGCGATTTTGATCCGTCGGATTTAAAACCGCACCTTGATGCAACAGGCATAGATGGCACCATCATCTTGCAAGCTGCCTCCAGTGTGGCAGAGACCGAATTCATGCTATCAATTGCCGATCAACATGATTGGGTTTTAGGCGTGGTCGGCTGGATAGATATGGAAGCAGATGATGCCAGCGCCACCCTTGGGCGACTGGCCAAGAATCCAAAATTCGTCGGCATTCGTTCCGGCATGGAAGGCAACCCAATTGAAAACTGGGTCATGCGCTCCTCTTTGTCACCCGCCATTAAGACCTTAATCGATCTGGACTTGACCTTTGATTGCTTGGGCAAATGCTGGCACGTTGAATTGTTCCGCGAATTCCTTGGAACTTATCCCGATCTACGCTGCATCATCGACCACTGCTTCAAGCCGAAAATCGCCGAGGGTGAGTTCCAACCATGGGCTGATCAGATCGCAGATATTGCGGATAACACCAACACATTGTGCAAGCTCTCCGGCCTCACCACAGAAGCAGCCAAAGACTGGAAGACCAAGGATATTACCCCTTACGCAAATCACGTACTGAAATCCTTTGGCCCCGATCGCATTGTCTTTGGCAGTGACTGGCCAGTGGTCAATTTGCAAAGCGATTACGTCGAATGGGTCAAATTGGTAGAAACTTGGATAGCAGATTTTTTCAGAAGCAGAAAAAGCCGCCATTATGGGCGGCAATGCTAAGAAGTTTTACCTGAGGTAATCTCCTCCTAAACGCAGGAAGACATGCCGCCATCCACAAACAGCGTAATACCGCTCACGAAACTGGATGCGTCAGACGATAGGAATACAGCCGCTCCCACCAATTCTTCCACATCACCCCAGCGTCCAGCCGGTGTACGCGTTCCAACCCATGCGGAGAATTCTTCGTCATCCACCAAAGCTTGATTGAGCTCCGTTTTGAAATACCCCGGAGCAATCGCATTGACTTGCAAACCTTTGGGTGCCCAATCCGTGGACATGCCCTTGGTGAGATTGCCAACGGCTCCTTTTGAAGCGGTGTAAGGTGCAATCGATGGCCGCGCGAGCGCTGTCTGGATCGAACCAATATTGATGATCTTGCCTTTGCCGCGCTTGATCATATGAATGGCAACCGCCTGCCCCACATTGAAAACACTGTTCACATTGGTACGCATCAAAAGATCGAATGCATCGGCAGGGAATTCTTCCAAAGCACCGCGATGCTGCATTCCAGCATTGTTGATCAAAATATCAATCGGCCCGATTTCAGCTTCAAATTTATCAACTGCGGCCTTACAGGCGGCATGGTCGATCACATCAAAAATCAGTTCATGTACCGTGCCACCCTCGGCGCGAATTTTCTCCGCAGCCGCAGCAACCGTATCAGCGTTTCGCCCGTTCAAAATGATTTCAGCACCAGCACCCGCCAACCCTTTAGCCAAGGCAAATCCGATGCCACGGCTAGAACCTGTGATCAGGCATCTTTTTCCTGTGAGGTTGAACATTTCGAGGGTCTTCATGGGCACATTCCTTCTGGACTAGTATGGCAATGGTGTGATTTATCATTGTTGTAACAATCCTCGGATCAGGGTCAAGGAAAGAACAAAATTATGCGCGCAGTTGTCATTCATAAAGCAAAAGATTTACGGGTCGAAGAATACCAGGTGGATGAGCTAGGCCCCGGCCAGGTGCGCATAAAAATGGAAGCCGGAGGCGTATGCGGTTCGGATTTGCATTATTTCAACCATGGCGGCTTCGGCACCGTGCGATTGCGCGAACCGATGGTTCTTGGCCATGAAGTTTCCGGTCGCATTGAAGCGCTTGGCGAAGGCGTTGAAAACCTGGAGATCGGCGAACTGGTCTCCGTTAGCCCATCTCGCCCTTGCGGTGGCTGCGGCTATTGCGAACAAGGCTTGCCCAACCATTGTGAAAACATGCGTTTTTACGGTTCCGCCATGCCCTTCCCCCACATTCAGGGTGCCTTCCGCGAAGTGTTGGTGGCCAATGCCAGCCAATGCGTAAAAGCCGATGGCCTCACCGCTGGAGAAGCCGCTATGGCTGAACCGCTATCGGTCTGCCTCCATGCGGTAAGACGCGCCGGAGAAATGCTCGGTAAGCGCGTGCTGATCACAGGCTGCGGACCAATCGGATTGTTGACCATCCTCGTTGCCAGACGCGCCGGTGCCACAGAAATTGTCGCTACGGACCTATCAGAAAACGCCCTCACCTACGCAAAAGCAGCAGGCGCAGACCGCGTTATCAACGTCCTTGAAGAACCGGATGCTTTGAGCGAATATGAGGCTGGAAAAGGCACGTTCGATGTCATGTTTGAAGCCTCAGGCGCAAACGTTGCGCTTAACGCTGCCATCCTAACCATGCGCCCACGCGGTATCGTTATGCAGCTCGGCATGGGTGGAGATATGACCGTTCCCATGCAGCAAGTCACCGTCAAGGAACTGGATTTACGAGGTTGCTTCCGCTTCCACGAAGAATTCCACACCGCGGTCGCTTTGATGCAAAAAGGCCTGATTGACGTAAAACCTTTGATCACCCACACCATGGCGCTGGAAGATGCACTTGCCGCCTTCGAAATCGCCAATGACCGCAGTCAGGCAATCAAAGCACAAATATCATTTAGCTAGAATTGCTTCAATTAGAACGGTTTCGCGCCGAATACTTTCTGAAGAAATCCAAAAGCAGCATACCAATCAAGGCAATCGCAGCGATGGTAGTGGCCGAGGATTTCAATATGGTCCAGCCACTTGCGGTAGTAATTAGATCGTCGCTCACCTCCCCGGCGGCGAGNATGGTGGCTACAGCATTGTTTTCCAAATAGTCCGCNGNCGANCCCGTCACAGGAATGAGTACGAGNAATACTCGCCAGAATTTCGACCAATTTTCGGACAAGTGCCAAAGAGGAATTACGAAGACTGCGCAGACCAAAGCAGGGTAAACAGTATCCAATTTGTGTTGAACNGTGCTGTAAAAGACAGCTCCTTCATCAGAAAGTGCAAAAAGAAACGCGCGAGCCTCGTCCACNGTGTATCCAAACGGTCGCAAGTCAAATGCCAATTGGCCCCCGGCTGCTTTGCTAATCAGCGGTAGAGACCAGAGTACCATGACAAAGTAGACCACCAGCGTCACCACTACCAATAGCCAATACAATTTCCAACCTCTGCTCATGCTCCGCTCCCAATGCCATTTCACGTTCAATGCTACGTATGGCTTATGTTATATTATTCAAGGCGCAGATTTCATTCAGCTAAACTCATTGGGCGGCCCCCGCCCAATGAAGGAAAATCGGCATACCTCGCGGCCCGCTGTTCTGCGGTCTCATCCGGTTCATCGCCTGCCGCCAGAAGTTTCCCCTTCGGCGCGATATAAGATGATATNGTGCGGTCTGGTTCTTCACGCCAAGTCAGATTAAAAGCCGCCCGTTTCGGGAAAAACCANATTTTTGAATAGGGCAAATGGTCGTGCATCCACCACGCCAAATCCCGCCAATCGCGCCCGGCTTCATATTGATCAGCAAACCACGGAATAACGATGCTCGAGCACGCGCCCATCCTACCCTTGGCGTCACGCATATCCCAAATATGGGCCGCATAGTTTTTCTCNTTCGAGGCGCAATTCAATTTGTTCTCATTACCAAATTGATTAACCGCTTTTGAGCGATATGCCGAACGAATAATGACATTGCCAAAAGTCTCAAACAGCGGGTCAAGAAGTTCCTGACAAAGCTTTTCTCCGGCNGCAATTGCCAGATCGGGATCATCAGGNATATTGGCAATCGAATAAAAATTGCCAATCTCCGAATAAAGAAAATCACGCATGAAGAAATGCTTTGAAAGACGAATCTTACCTAATTTCTCAAGTGCCGCNACGCTCCNGATTTTTGCCATATNAAACCCTCTTTTATTTCATCGGGGCAACAANNCCATCATTGATCAAGNTCTGNATCTCGTCTTCNCTAAGNCCCGCCTCGGTCAAAATTTCCANNCTCTGTTCNCCAAGACCNGGNGCANNANTNCGATANGANGTNGGCGTTTTGGAAAATCGTGGTGCAGGCTGGGTCTGGCGCAATTTGCCTGCCACNGGATGATCATGNTCAATGATCGTTTCATTGGCNATGATTTGCGGATGGCGAATNACCTCGCGGCGCGTGAGCACCGGAGCGCATGGCACATCATCNNCNTCAAGCCGTTCCAGCCANTCAGCNGTCGTTCGTGTTTTCAANACTTCCTGAGTAAGCCGCAACCGCTCGTCGATATTTTTGCCGCGTAGGGCAGCTGTCGCAAACCGCTCATCGCTCTGCCAGTCAGGCTTATCAAATGCCCGGCAAATCCCGGCCCATTCCTTGTTTGANTGCACCGCAACGGAAATAAAACCATCGCTGGTTTCATAAATNAGATCGATAAAACTTTGCGCCGTTTCGCGCGGNAGNTCNTCACCGACAAAAGTNTGNCCGCCCATATCNGAGCCCCACAAAANCGACACCAGCGTATCAAGCATGGAAAGCCNGATATGNTGTCCCTCGCCCGTGCGTTCCCGGTGAAACAGNGCNGCACTGATTGCTTGGGACGCCGCATAGCCCGTTAGTTTGTCGGGCAATATTGTACGCACCAGACGCGGACGTTCCTCATCTGAACCCGCTTGAACGGTGGTAAGNCCTGAGAGTGCTTGTACGAGCGGGTCATAAACCGGNTTTTGCGCATAAGGGCCCTTCTCGCCAAACCCGCTGATTGATACATAGATNATGGATGGCGCANCCGCNCGAATGGCATCTTCGCCAACACCAATACGCTCCGCAACGCCGGGNCTGAAATTTTGAATAAACACATCCCCGTCACGCGCCAGTTTCAGCAATGCCTCCACCCCGCGCGGGTCTTTCAANTTCAAAGTCACCGAACGCTTGTTTCGATTATTATTGACGAAGGAGGCAGAAAAACCATTACGGCTGGTTGAAACCCCGCGCGTATGATCACCGCCTTTGGGATTTTCGACCTTAATGACATCGGCGCCCTGATCGGCCAATATCATCGTCGTAGACGGACCGGAAATCATCGTCGTTAGATCGATAATTCGAATACCGTCAAAAGGACCACTCATAACACTTGCTCTGAAATCATCATCATTTCACATTCAAATCTTTGCTATCCATAATTATACCTATAGATAGGCCGCGAATGAATTTCAGTTCAAGAAAAAACTAAGTTCTGCTGCTGGAAATATTGCCAACATTTAAAATCGAACGGTCACCCAACAATTGTCGGGTGACCGTACCGGTACTCGTTTGACCAAATGGTCAATGGATCCTAGAATTGCTCCCAGGCACTTTCATCAACCGCAGCGTTGCCATCAAAAGCATTCGACACTTTTTGTGTAAGTTTATGCACCGGGGAGGCCTTCGCCACAGGATTCGATCTTGGGGTTACCGCTCTTGGCTTAGGTAAAGGAGCTTCATATACCTCAGCGGTAAGTTCACTTTCGTGGACAGCTAGATCATCGTGATAATCTTCCATTTTTTCGCTACCCTCGACTTAAAACGCATTCAACATATTGTTGATGTTGGACACTTCCTGAGAAAGCATCCGGCTTGCCTCACTGGTACTCTCGACCATGGAAGCATTTTTCTGAGTACGTTCATCAATCGCGTTGATTGCTACATTGATCTCTTGGAGAGCGCTTGCCTGTTCGCGCGAAGCATCAACAATTGAGCTCACATGTTCGCTAACCAATTGGACATCGCTGACAATTGTTTCCAGTGCAGTGCCCGTTTCATTGACCAGTCTCACACCTTCCATCACCTGTTCTCCGGAAGTGGTGATGAGGCCTTTGATTTCCTTTGCCGCACTGGTCGAACGTTGAGCAAGTTCGCGAACCTCCTGAGCCACAACAGCAAAGCCCCTGCCGGCATCTCCGGCACGTGCGGCTTCAACGCCGGCATTAAGAGCAAGCAGATTGGTCTGAAAGGATATTTCATCAATCACACCGATAATTTTCTCAATTTCCGTCGAGGATTTTTCAATCAGGCTCATCGCCTCAACAGCGTCTCCCACAACCCTGCCTGAGTGTTCAGCACTGGCAATGGTTTTTTTAACAACGATAACCGCTTCTTCTGCATTGGCAGATGAGGTTTTTACGGTAGCCGTAATTTCTTCAATTGCGGATGCAGTTTCTTCAACAGAGGCAGCCTGTTTTTCCGTTCGACCGGAAAGCAGTTCCGAGTTTTCCAAAATGCCGCTGGATGCTGATCTTAACGAGGAAGATGTATGGCGCAATTTCCCGATAATATTAGAAAAATGATCTGCGACACTATTGGTATCATCTCTTAGTCTGGCATAGGCCCCATGAAAATCGCCATTCACGCGCTGGGTTAAATCAGCCTCTGCCATCGCTGAAAGAACATTGCCAGTTTGCCTGATTCCCATGTCGACAGTCTCCACCAGATGATTGACGGAGGAAGCGACCTTAGCCAAACCGGCATCTGAAAAGTCTTCCGGAACGCGTTTGGATAAATCACCATCGATTGCATATTTTGTAACTTCCCCAACACTAGAGGTGAGCCTTGAGATTGGATTAGAAACGATGATTTTCAACAATATTGATAGCACCAATAATGCGACGAATGCGATGCCCATCGTCACCAGTGCTGTATCCATAGCACTTGCCATAGCAACTTCTGTATTCGCGGTTTGATCCCACCCCATCACCAGAGCCCCAATGACCTTTTTTTCTTTGCCAAAAACGGCAGGTACGGCAACCAGAACGATCGAATCTATATGCTGGGTCAGATATTTTTCGCCGGAAGTGATTGCCTGTCGGCCCAATTTATTGGCTGCCTCAGACAAATTATCAAACTTTGCATTTTCAGCAATGGTATCACCATTCAGTCTAACAGCACCACCATATGCAAAATGAAAATTTGGATCTTCA
>JAESSK010000130.1 GCA_016764155.1 Rhizobiaceae bacterium | reverse complement strand
TCACCTTCAAGCATCTTTTCGACTGGAACACCGACCCAGCGCGAAACAACTTGCGCAATATGGTTGGGTTGAACAGCCTCTTCGACCATGGACTGGCTGTCTTCATCCAACTCTTCGGCTTCTTCGAGCTTGGCTTCCAGATCAGGAATCTCACCATAGGCCAGCTCTCCGGCACGAGCCAGATTTCCCCGTCTCTGGGCTTGTTCCAGCTCCAGACGTGCCTGTTCCAATTGCTCCTTGATGTCGCGAGCACCGGAAAGCTTTTGCTTTTCCGCCTGCCAACGCACGGTGATATTGTCAGATTTTTCCTGCAAATCAGCCAGATCACTTTCAAGAGTTCCAAGCCGGGCTTTAGAACCCTTATCGGTTTCTTTTTTCAAAGCTTCACGCTCGATTTTCAGCTGAATGATCTTGCGATCCAGTTCATCAAGCTCTTCCGGTTTTGAATCCACTTGCATTCGCAAGCGAGACGCAGCCTCATCCATCAAATCGATGGCCTTATCCGGCAAAAACCGATCAGTGATATAGCGATAGGAAAGGTTGGCCGCAGCAACGAGCGAAGAATCTGTAATGCGAACCCCNTGATGAAGCTCGTATTTGTCCTTAATACCGCGCAGGATTGAAATCGTATCTTCAACACTNGGTTCATTGACAAANACNGGCTGGAANCGCCGAGCAAGGGCCGCGTCCTTTTCCACATGCTTGCGATATTCATCCAGCGTCGTTGCACCAACGCAGTGCAATTCGCCACGGGCAAGNGCNGGTTTNAANAGNTTGGAAGCNTCCATNGCNCCCTCNCCTTTNCCNGCACCCACAAGCGTNTGCATNTCATCGATGAACAAAATGATTTCACCATTGGCCGCCTGCACTTCGGAAAGCACAGATTTNANNCGCTCTTCAAATTCACCGCGATATTTAGCGCCCGCAATCAGCGAGCCCATATCAAGAGAAAGCAGTTTTTTGTTTTTCAGCGATTCAGGCACATCCCCATTGATGATCCGCTGGGCAAGTCCTTCCGCAATCGCGGTTTTACCNACGCCNGGNTCACCAATCANNACAGGNTTNTTNTTGGTACGGCGNGAAAGCACNTGAATAGTGCGCCGAATTTCTTCGTCCCGCCCAATTACCGGGTCAAGTTTACCGTCGCGGGCATCTTGGGTCAGGTCCTGAGCAAATTTCTTCAGGGCTTCAAAACCAGCCTCCGCATTGGCACTATCCGCCGTGCGACCCTGCCTGATTTCATTGATCACTTTGTTCAGCGCATCAGCAGTAAGCCCCGCATCTTTCAAAATCTTCGAACTGGCAGCCGATTTCTCAATCACCAGCGCCAGCAACAGTCGCTCAACGGTGACAAAACTATCACCAGCTTTTTTCGACGCTTTTTCTGCTGTAGCAAAAACTTTTGCAAGGCCCGGAGCCATATAAAGCTGATCACCGCCGCCACTAACCTGCGGCATGGCTTTAAGCGCAGCTTCAACCGCAGTCAAAGCAGCTTTCGGATCGCCGCCAGAACGCTCGATCAGGGCACTACACATGCCTTCTTTATCCTGAAGCAGAACCTTTAGAATATGTTCGGGGGAAAATTGTTGGTGGTCCTCATTGAGGGCCAAAGTCTGCGCCGATTGGATGAAACCTTTCACCCGATCTGAGTATTTTTCGATATCCATCTTATCTCCTAAACTTTCTCCACCCAAATTTGGCATGGAAAAATGCTGTTGGATAGAGTCCCCAAAAGCGGCGAACTCCCTTTAAACAGATATAGGAACGAGCAGCGCCGAATTTAAGAGGTGGCTATGATCGAAAAATCATGTCATTTCTGCCTTTCAAAACAGTTTACAAATTAAGGAACTCTCCAAAAGAGTTAAGTTAAATGGCTTCCAAGAAAGCATCCGGGCAAGAGTTTGAAACCGTCCGCACCCGTAGTTCCAGTAAATTACCCCGTGCGCTTCGCAAAATTTGGGCACTGGATGATTTCCAGATCGCCGCCAAACGCCATCTGCCTTTACCAATCTACGCCTATTACGCCAGTGCCGTTGAAACCGAAATCACCCTGCGCGCCAACCGNACNGATTTCGATGATTATGAATTTATCCCGCGATTCCTGACAGATACCAGCAAGCGCGATCAATCCNTTGAANTGTTCGGCAAAACCTATTCCGCNCCCTTCGGCATNGCGCCNATGGGCTTAACCGCCCTTGCCTGTTTTGANGGCGATGTGNTNATGGCAAAAACNGCCACNGCTGAAAANATTCCCTCCATGTTAAGCGCCGCGTCGCTTAACCCGATGGAACGGGTNGCNAAAGAAGGCAATGGGAGNTGGTGCCAGATTTANCAACCNGGNGAAAGCGACCGGATTGAAGCCATCATCGANCGGGTGNCNGAGTGNGGNTTTGAAACATTGGTNCTTTCAGTGGATGTGCCCGTCGGCGGNAACCCNGAAAACCAANTGCGNTATAATTTCTCATCNCCNATTCAGCCAAGCTTTGATCTCGCATGGCAAGGCATCACCCATCCCAGATGGACGATTGAAACCTGGCTTCGCACGCTTATTACCCACGGCATTCCAAGGTTTGAAAATATGGACGCCAAACCCGGCCCCCCCATTCTTTCAAAAACTCTGGTGCGNGACATGGGCGAGCGCGACAGNCTTAACNGGAAGCATGTGGAACNAATCCGCAAACGCTGGAAGGGAAATTTCATCATCAAGGGCATACTTGCGCCGGAAGATGCAGCCCTTTCGCGCGAACATGGTGCTGATGGCATCGTTGTTTCAAATCACGGCGGCCGCCAATTGGACAGCGTTCAATCCGCTTTGCGCGCACTTCCTGCCATGGTCAAAGCAGCAAAGGGAATTCCGGTAATGATGGATGGTGGCATTCGCCGCGGTTCAGATATTCTGAAAGCCTACGCTCTGGGCGCATCCTTCGTATTTGTTGGACGCCCGTTCCTGTTCGCAGCTTCAATCGCTGGAGAAGCGGGCATCAAACATTGTTCTGATTTGTTAAAAAGCGAAGTCGATCGCAACATGGCTCTGCTGGGAATAAATTCAATCAGCAAGAAAACACTTGANAAGGTTGTNGTNCGAAGAACATAAGGCTGACATCTCTNAGCCCCTCCGCATCATCCCCGGGTTTGCCCCGAGGATCTATTTCTNGATGTTACCTAAATCAATAACATCAACGCCTANTAGTCTTCAGCAGCAACNGGAGTAGGTNCTTCTTCTTCTGCTTCAGCAGGAGCAGCCGTTANGCTGCCTGGAAGTTTAGCNGCATCNTCNGAAATATTATCACTCTTGCGAGCGCGAGGGCGACGGTTTCTGCTACGAGGCTTTGCTTCTACAGGTTCTGCTGCTTCTTCGCTTGAAGATTCAGAACTTGTTTCAGCCACAGCCTCTTCGCTATCGCTATCATCCTGTTTCGGTTTTGAAGCACCGTTTCCACGAGAACGCTGTCGGCCTGAAGAAGCATTGGCTTCTTTGGCGGTTTCCGCTTCACCCTCTTCAGCAAGGGTTACTTCATCTGACACATCGTCAACATCAGGCTGCGGACCGCTGCCGTTATTATTGCGGTTATCATCGCCAGATTTAGTCTGCGGTGGAGGTGGAGTAGGGTTATTTTCTTGAGCAAGAGCTACAATCCGGTTGTAATGCTCTGCGTGCTGATAATAATTTTCCGCCATGACCGGATCACCACTGGTCAGCGCATCACGGGCAAGGTTCGTATATTTTTCAGCAATATGACCGGCATTACCGCGAATTTTCACGTCCGGACCATTGCTCTCGAAATTCCGGTTCATCGGATTGCTGGACTTACGTCCACGACCGCGCGTGCGGTTTCTATTATTACTATTATTATTATTGTTGTGATTGTTATTGTTATTGTTATTCTGTCTCATTGATCACTCATTTGATGATTGGTTTTGAGAAAATTAAGCTAAATGGATATGCCTAAATAAAAGGCCGCGCAATCCTCTGCGCTTTTCTGCATTTGCAATTAATTTGAAATGTCCTGCCGATATCTCGGGTTAATTAATATTCCGCCCATCTGTCAAATATATTGCAAAAATATCAGGGTTGGGAACTGAATGCAGAACCATAGACTCACTTGGTCTGTCCTACCGTACCTTTAAGCTAGCAACTCACGACGCAGATTCCAAGCGTTTTCTGCAGTTTTCAGCCAATAAAAGCAGTAAATTATATTAATAATTACCCGGAAATTAACACAATCACCCTCGGTTGCCCGCCAAGGTCACGGGTTAAACCACCGAATTCCAGACCATAAGAACCCGATAATGCTTGTAAATCAGTGGCTTGATCATAACCAATCTCCAAATAAAGCTTCCCGCCGGGCTTTAAAACAGTTGTCGCTGATTTAAGTATTTCCCGGTAAGCATCCAGTCCATCGGCGCCACCATCGAGCGCAATGGAGGGGTCCCAGTCCCGCACTTCGCTCTCAAGCGCTTTAACCTCGGCAGTGGCAATATAAGGCGGGTTTGAAACCAGAAAATCAAATAGGCCCGTAAGATCATCGCAATAATTGCTTTGAACAAATTCAATACGTTGCGAAACATCCAGTGCATTTGCGTTAAATTTCGCAGTCTCCAAAGCGCCTATACTTATATCGCTCGCCACAGCCCTTGCGTCCGGCAAGGCCTTCAGCAGACTGATTGCAATCGCACCACTCCCGGTACCAATATCGACAAAGTGCGGCTTCGGCCCAAACTCCCCGCGATCCGCAAGCACACGGTCAATCAAACATTCCGTATCCGGACGCGGTTCCAGCGTATCCGGCGAAAGTTTGAACATATGGCCGTAAAATTCACGATACCCGATAATACGGTGCACTGAGCGCCCGGACACCCGCAGTTCAATCAATTTCAAAAATGCGTCATGGTCCGCGTTTGAAACTTGCTCATTCATCCGCGAAATTAGCCCGGCATGCTCGATTTCGCAAACATGCTGCATCAGCAATCGCGCATCCAGTTTCGGCGTTTCACAGCCCGCCTCAATGAGTGTCGCAGTCGCGAAATTTAACAGATCGGCAATGGTCTGGCCCAAGGGTTTATCCTTCCCCATGACCCTCTATATCCGCCAACAGCGTTACCTGATGATCGGTAATCAAAGCGTCAATCAATTCATCCACTCCCTCACCTGCCAGCAGGCGTTCAAGTTTATAAAGCGTAAGGTTGATCCGGTGATCGGTAACCCGCCCTTGAGGAAAGTTATAGGTTCGGATGCGCTCAGAACGATCGCCTGAACCGACCTGACCTTTGCGTGAATCAGCCCGTTCCTTATCGGCTTTTTGCCGCTCCATATCATAAAGCCGTGTACGCAATTCTTTCATCGCATTAGCACGGTTTTGATGCTGTGATTTTTCAGTCGATAAAACCACAATCCCCGATGGAAGGTGGGTAATACGCACCGCACTATCGGTTGTATTCACATGCTGTCCGCCAGCACCGGACGCCCGCATAGTATCAATCCGGATATCCTCAGTGCGAATTTCCACATCAATCTCTTCGGCTTCCGGCAACACTGCGACCGTTGCAGCCGATGTATGGATACGACCACCAGACTCTGTTTCCGGCACACGCTGAACCCGGTGAACACCGGATTCAAATTTCAACCGGGCAAACACACCTCGACCATTGATCGAAAACACGATCTCTTTATAGCCGCCCACTTCCCCGTCGCTTTCAGAAAGCACCTCCACTTTCCAACCGCGCTCAGCCGAATAGCGTTCATACATACGAAACAAATCACCGGCGAAAAGAGCTGCTTCCGAACCACCCGTACCAGCTCTGATTTCCACAATCGCACTTTTATCATCTGCTGCATCTTTAGGGATCAGCAGAAATTTCAGTTCTTCTTCCAACTGCTCAAGGCGCTCGCGGCTCTCTTGTTTTTCCATCTCGGCAAGTTCGCGCATTTCTGCATCGGTTTCCTTATCATCGAGCAATTCCTGCGCCTCGGCCAGATTGTTTTCTGATTCGATATAAGATTTGATCTTGCTGACCACCGGCCCCAGCTCGGCATATTCTGATGCCAGTTTCACATAGGTCTCAGGATCGGGATTTTTCACCATCTCCGCTTCGATACCGGTATGGCGTTCAACCAAATGATCCAATTTTTCACGAACGAGCATATATTTTTTCCAGAGGGTGTCAGAGTTTCAAGGTTTTTGACGAGGAGCCAGGATCGTAACTAAAGCACAATCCGAAAAGTGGGAACCGGTTTTCGAACAAATTGTGCGAAAAAGAACCGTATTAGCGTTGCGAAAGCGACGCTAATACGGAATTCCATGAGAATCGGCAAAGTCCTCCAACAATTCAACAATGGTGTATCATTGGAAGGTTTCGCCAGCGCATCCAGCAATAACGGTTCCAGCTTTGATTTATCCAGATTCAAAGTCATAGCCTTAACCGGGCCGAGCGATGCAGGAGACATGGAGATTGCACGATAGCCCAGCGCCACCAGCGCCATTGCGGCCAGTGGTTGACCAGCAATTTCCCCACAAAGAGAAAATTCCGTCTCGTGCTCATCAGCCTTTAATGCAATCTGGTGCAAAGCCCTAAGGAACGGACGACTAAGCGGGCTAAACCGATTGGAAATTTTGGCATTTCCCCGGTCGCTCGCCATGATAAATTGAAACAGATCATTGGAGCCGATCGATACGAAATCTACCTCGGCCATCAATTCATCCAACTGCCAAAGCAGTGACGGCACTTCGATCATCACGCCAAGCTTTAATTCTGTTGGCATTTCATGGCCAAATCGCTTCAGCAATTCAACCTCGTGATCAATGATTTCCTTGGCCCTGGTGATCTCGCGAACTTCTGTCACCATCGGCAACATGATTTTTAAAGAGCCACCATCCGCAGCCTTAAGCAACGCTTTGACCTGCGTACGGATCAGCCCCGGACGGTCAAGAGATAGCCGGATAGCCCTCCAGCCAAGGGCCGGATTTTCCTCATGGACTGAGCGTAGATAAGGCAGCACCTTATCGCCCCCCACATCAAGCGTACGAAAGGTAACCGGCTTGCCATTGGCCGCCTTTATCACACTTCGATAAAGCTCTTCCTGCTCGCCTGGACGCGGAAACGAGGCGGCAACCATGAACTGTAATTCTGTACGAAACAGACCGATACCAGCCGCATTGACGTTTTCCAACTGGGGCAAATCCATCAACAGACCGGCATTCATCAGCAGATCAATTGCCACCCCATCCTTGGTGAGTGAGGGCTCGTTTTTCATGTTTTCATAGAGCGCCTGTTGGCGTACCAGAAGTTCAACTTTCTCCGCATAAGAAACTTCAACTTCTTCCGTCGGGCGAATATGCACATCACCGCTTTCCCCATCCACAATGATCGTATCATTGCTTTCAGAAATCGAGATCACATCGGATAATTGACCAACCACCGCGATACCGAGCGCACGCGCAACAATCACCACATGCGAGGTCGGTGCGGCTTCTTCGAGAACAAGACCGCGAAGGTTTTTTCCGGCATAATCAAGCAATTCGGCAGCGCCCATATTACGCGCTACAATCACAAAATCACCGGTAATATTTTCATCCATCGGCCCATGCGGTTTGCCCATCAGTTCCCGCAGCAACCGGTTCGCAAGATCATCCAGATCATGCAAATGCTCGCGCAAATAAGGGTCAGACTGGCGCGCCATTCGGGCGCGGTTATCGCTCTGCACTTTTTCAACAGAAGCTTCCGCCGTCAGTCCGTTGGAAATCGCTTCTTCCATCCGGCGGATCCACCCGCGATCATTGGCAAACATCCGGTAGGCTTCCAGCACTTCGCGATGTTCACCGTCTTTGGTGACCTCACCGCGTTGTAACAGACCGTCAATCGATATGCGTAATTTGCCAAGAGCAGCACCCAGCCGTTCGATTTCACCTTGGGCATCTTCGTTAAAAAGATCTGTTACCACCACACGCGGCTCATGCAAAACGACCTTGCCGAAACCAATACCCTCGGCAAGCGGTACGCCGGTGAGCATCAAGGGACGGGTCAAATCAAGTCCGCTGCCCTGCTTGCCAAGCCCTGCCAACTGGCCAGCAGCAATCAGTTCGGCAATAACCATCGCAGTGGTTTCAAGCGCCTCGATTTCCACATCGCCAAAGATACGCCCTTCCTTGTTCTGAACAACCAGAACCCCAAGCGCACGACCAGCGCGCAAAATCGGAACACCCATAAATGAATTGAAAACTTCTTCACCTGTTTCCGGCAAATAGGCAAAGGCCGGGTGCTTCTGCGCATCTTCCAGATTGAGCGAACGTGCGTTCGCTGCAATCGTACCGACCAGACCCTGACCAACCTTCAAGGATACTTCGTGCACCGCATCGGGGTTCAAGCCCACACTGGCATAGAGTTCAAGGTTATCATCCGAGCGCAACACATAAACCGAACACACATCGGCCACCATATTGGCGGCGATATGCATCACAATTTTATCCAACTGCTCTTGGGCTTCCAGCGCCTCTGCCATCACCTCGCGGAGATGTTTCAAAAGAACACGCGGCCCCGATTCCGGGCGGTTCATGATTTCCCTCCTCGGGAATCGACCAAAAATAACAACCTATTTTAACAGGTATTAAATATAAATTGCAGGAATATTATTCCTCGTTCAAATCATATACTGAATGCAGGGTTCTAACTGCCAATTCCACATAATCTGTATCAATCAATACCGAAAACTTGATTTCCGAGGTAGTGATCGCACGAATGTTGATGCCTTTTTGCGCCAACGCTTCAAAGGCTGTGGAGGCAACACCTGCGTGGCTGCGCATCCCCATGCCGATGACCGAAATCTTGCCCAGACCACGGTCATTTTGTATGACTTCATAGCCAATCTCGTCTTTGTGCTCTTCCAAAACAGCAATAGCCCGTTCCATGTCGGATTCAGGAATGGTGAAAGTAATATCGGTTTTCGATCCATCTTCCGACACGCTCTGCACGATCATATCCACATTCACGTGCGCTGCTGCAAGCGGGGTGAAAATAGTGGCGGAGACGCCCGGTTTATCCGGCACTCTTCGAAGCGAAATTTGCGCCTCGTCACGGGTATAGGCAATTCCAGTTACAACCTGTTTTTCCACGATCTCATCCTCATCACAAATTAGCGTTCCAACGGGCATGCCATTAGCATTCGTGCCATGGGCCATCGGATCTTCAAAACTGGAGCGCACAAACAAGCGCACCCCATGCACCATGGCAAGCTCTACCGAGCGCACCTGCAAAACTTTTGCCCCCAAGGATGCCATTTCAAGCATTTCCTCAAAGGATATTTTATCCAACCGCGCAGCCTTTGGCTCAATCCGCGGGTCGGTGGTGTAAACCCCGTCCACGTCGGTATAAATATCGCAGCGATCGGCTTCAATTGCAGCAGCAATCGCCACTGCACTGGTATCAGAACCACCCCGGCCAAGGGTAGCGATCCGGTTATCCGGGCTAATGCCCTGAAATCCTGCGATCACCGCAACCTGTCCCTGACTAATACGCTCGATCAGCAGGCTACCATCAATGCTTTCAATACGGGCAGCACCATGGGCAATATCGGTTTTCACCGGTATCTGCCATCCCTGCCA
>JAESSK010000129.1 GCA_016764155.1 Rhizobiaceae bacterium | reverse complement strand
GAATATTGTGCAAGGAGCTGAAGGTAATCCCGGTGTATTATCGATGGACGATATGGCCAATTACCAGATCAAAGAACGCGATGCGGTTTGCGCCAATTATCGCGGCAATGATATTTGCGGCATGGGACCGCCCTCCTCCGGTGCTTTGACGGTCGGGCAGATTTTAAAGCTGATCGAGCCTTATGATCTGGCAACGCTTGGGCCGGCCAATCCTGAAAGCTGGCGTTTGATTGGGGACGCTTCGCGGTTAGCCTTTGCTGACCGGGGCCGGTATATGGCTGATAGTGATTTCGTTAAAATGCCTAAAGGTCTGCTCAATGAAGGCTATTTGAAAGAGCGTGCCAAATTATTGAATGGTACGACCGCCTTAGCGAAAGAATTGGTTAAACCAGGTAATCCGCCAACGGATCATGCTTTGCTTTATTCAGATGATGAAGCGATTGAACTTCCCTCAACCAGTCACTTTTCAATTGTCGATGGTGAAGGCAATGTGATTTCCATGACCACGACCATTGAAAACGGTTTTGGTTCACGGCTGATGGTGCGCGGATTTCTATTAAACAACGAACTGACAGATTTTTCCTTCCGCGCCGAGCGTGATGGCAGACAAATCGCTAACCGGGTGGAGCCTGGAAAACGGCCTCGTTCTTCCATGTCACCAACCATCGTCATGCGCGATGGCAAACCTTATATGGCGATTGGATCGCCGGGGGGAAGCAGGATCATCGGCTATGTGGCTAAAACAATCATCGCCCATTTAGACTGGGGCATGGATGTGCAGGCGGCAATTGACCTGCCCCACCTTGTCAATCGGTTTGGCACTTATGATTTGGAAGAAGGAACCAGTGCGGAGCGATTTAAACCGGCACTTGAAGCAATGGGTTTCAAAGTTAATGTGCGCGGGTTAAATTCCGGCCTGCATGGTATTGTGATTACCGCAGACAGCCTTGAAGGCGGCGCTGATCCGCGCCGCGAAGGAATGATTTTGGGTAAATAAGCCGGTTTAGGGCGGCTTTACTTAAATAGAGCCGCTCACAACTTCTTTACGGATCAAAGTGCGCATGTTTTCGATCAANCGCTCTGTTTCTTGTGACAGATGGGTGATTTGCACATCGTCTTCNATTTTTTCCGCACCGATGCGTTTTGAAATCACAGACATTAANGNGTCATTGCTCGCTGAAAGTGCTTCCATACGTACCAACATGCGCGCGCGCATAGATTGAGCCGGTGACGGTGGATATTCGATTTCACTGGAAGGCCTGATCATATTCTGTCCTTTACGCTGTTACAAGATTGGCAGAACTGCCGACTTATCAAGGTTCAATTCTCACCCAATATGCTTAACAAATAATTAGAAATTCNGGCGATTNATNGATTAANNCNTNGCAAATTGAAGATAGCCAAATGGACAATTTTCTGGCATCAAATAGAGCGATATGAAAACAATACATTAATGGCCCAAAGGCCTTTTCAATTTATGGAATGCAGATTTAATAATGAAAATTGCTTTTACCGCCAGTTCTACAAAAGAAGCGCAGTCAGCCCTCACTGATCTAAAGAAGCGCTACGGAAATGCTTCCAAAGATGATTGTGACGTGATCGTAGCACTNGGGGGCGATGGTTATATGCTGCACACCCTGCATAATTACATGAATAGCGGCACTCCAATTTATGGCATGAACAAGGGTACGATCGGCTTCCTGATGAATAATTACGAGGAAGATGGTCTGCCGGAGCGCCTTGAAACTGCCGTCAAAAGCAAAGTCAGCCCACTTAATATGATCGTAACAGATATTATCGGCGAGCAGCATACNGCTAAAGCCATCAATGAGGTATCGNTGTTGCGCCAATCCTATCAGGCGGCCAGTTTGCGGGTTTGTATTGATGGCAAAGAGCAGCTGGAATCGCTGATTTGCGANGGNGTNTTGGTGGCNACACCNGCTGGTTCAACGGCTTATAACTTGTCAGCACACGGGCCGATTTTGCCACTCAATGCACCACTTTTAGCGCTGACGCCTGTCAGCCCGTTTCGCCCACGCCGCTGGCGGGGGGCTTTGATACCGGATTCTTCCAAAATCACCATTGATGTCAATGATCCCCAAAAACGCCCGGTGAATGCAGTGGCCGATCACACGGAAATCAAATCTGTGGTGAGGGTAGAAGTGTCGCTCGATAAGAAATCCAAAGCCTATATTCTGTTTGATGCCCAGCATTCGTGGGATGACCGGATTTTGGCGGAGCAATTTCAGTATTAGAGGCTCACGGCGTATCCTCACTGTCGTTCGGGCCTGCGCATGCGCGGCGCAGCTAGCGCCGGGCGGCTCTTCGCCGCCTTGAACGCAGGCTTCTGTAAAGATGGAATCGATAGATCTAAGCTACTAACTTCTTGCTGAAAGTGCGCTCGTTGGCGGGGATGATTGTCTCTACCTGAGGTAGTTCGTTGTTGGTGTTGTCGGCATATTTGTCGAATGCCGCTTCAAAGTTCAGTTCAAATTCCTCATCGGAAATGATGTCCACACAATCCTCAGCAATTGCAAAAACTTCCTTATCGAGGATTGACTGGAATTCGAGATCGAAACCTTCCATGTCATGTTCTTCGAGCATGTCCTGTTCGAATGCATCCATGTCTACTTCTGCAATTTCAGGTGCCGGAAGTGCTATGGTTTCGCGAATGGCGTTTTTATTTTGGATTTCACCAACCCTTGCGAGCGCGGATTCATGCGCGGTCTCAGAGGCTAGCTTGCGCAACAATACCAGCAAATTATCGGCAATACCGACGCTGGAAGACGCTTGCTCTTTCAAATAAGCATCCAGAGTTTCACGGGTTACCAAATAAGCAAGACGCGAAGGGCTGAGGTTTTGGTCAGAGGACAATAAACGCCGCCATGCGGAAATTGCCGAGAGGAAAACACCGAATGCGTTTTCTGGCAGGCCAGCTTTGGTATAGACGGCACGCAATGCGGCTTGTTTGTCATTGGCTAGCATGGCCTCAACGCGTTTCGCGGGCATTTGGCTTAACTGGCTGAGTGAACGGGCAAAAAGCGTGATATTACCGGTGCAAATTGCGCGAAGTAGAAAAGACGTGGTGATTTTCTTTGCCTTAATCAGGCTGGAAACCACCCTATCCACATCCTCCTCATCGGCATTGGCAACCAAACCAATGGCAGCTTTATCGCAGGCGTTGCGAATGCAATCGTCTGCTTTGCGCGAGGGAAGCCATGCGCGGCTGGTAACCAGTTTNTTCAGGCTGTTTCCNAGTTTTTCGACCAGAAGAATATGTGTTTCTGNNTGTAAATTCTGCTTTTTGAACAGTCCATTGCGAATTTCGGCAATTTCTCCATGGCGTTCCGCCAAGCGGTGCAGGCTCTTGGGGGAGCAGTTGGCCGCGGTATTTAAAACCAAGCCGAGGCAGGCCTCGCTCGGCGCCACTTCGGCAATTGCGGCGGCTACCGCACGCGATAAATCACTGCGGCAGGCGATGGCTATTTGTTGCTCGATGGAGCCGGTTGCAACAAGATCGACCAGTTCAGCTTCAAAGAATACAGGCGAACGGGAAATAATAAGCGTCGAGATCTCCGGCACGTCGGCTGCCAGCGCCATGATGATATGGCGCGGGGCAATTGAGCTGACCGCGAGTACCGCGGCCATTGATAAACGCACTTCGGGGGATGGGTCTTCGAGCAGCAAGGTCATTGCNGCNTCGGCACTTTCACGCTCTTCGTCTTCCAGATCGGATAGNAAAAACGCACGTGAAAGCGCGTTCGTTGCCTGCACCCGATCTGACACGGATGCAGTATCAACCCATTCCAAAANACGTTCTACGATCATATTTTAAACGACTCTACTTCCACACANACACAAGAGATTCNTATGGAAAGTAGCTGGAAAGGATTAACGAATTATTCACCATAATAATTTGGTCAATGATCGGTGAAAAATTGGCAAATACTAGGTCTTGACCCTAGCCCTTCCAATTGGGGCGCAGCATCTCGAAAATGTCGTCATGGCCCTTGAAATCCATGTAACCAAGACGCGTGACAGGTTTTGCAAGATTCACATCAAAACGNCCATCTGTAATNACNTTNTCATCGATATGAATGCCCATGACCTGCCCGATGACNATGATATCATCGGTTTTNTTNCCATCGATATCGACTGCTTCAATAATCTGCGTCACCTTGCATTCAAGGGCNGCACAGGCGTCGCGNACTCTTGCCGGTTTCACCAACTCGCTGGGNGCNGAGGTGATGCCGGCATAGTCAAATTCGCTGGTNTCATGGGGNGCATCNACGCTGGTTTCGTTCATCGCCTTNACCAAATCCTGGCCNACATAATTATAAACAAATTCNCCGGTATCGCGGGCGTTNGTGGCACTGTCTTTCCANCCGCCGGATGAAAACATGATCAAATCGGGGTTGGCACCAATGGCATTGAANAAACTGTAGGGNGCGAGATTGGGAACGCCATCCTTTGACAGGGTAGAAATCCAGCCGATCGGGCGCGGTGCAACAATCGCCTTGAAGGGATTGTGGGCCAGACCGTGTTTATTATCTTTGGTGACATAAAACATATGCAAATTAATCCTTATGGGAAGTCATGAACCTAGTCGTTCATAATAGAAAATACGTCGTCAATTTGTGGCCGNTCGCGCTTGGTCTTNGGCATTTGCTTTGTACCAATGTGAACNAAACCNGCAATNNTTTCNCCCGGNTTCACGCCAAATTTTGGCGCGAGAACATCGTCGAATGCAACCCATTCGGTGAGCCATTGNGCATCATANCCNAGCGCGTTGGCTGCTGTGAGCAAATTCATTGCGGCGGCACCTGCTGAAAGCACTTGCTCCCATTCAGGCACTTTGGGATGTTCTTTTGGGGCGCTAATCACTGCGATCACCACCGGCACGCGGGTAAAGCGGGTTCTTTCAATTTCCAAAATATCATCNTTGAAACCGNCGTTTATTTCCTTGAACCGGGCTTCAATCATCTCGCCAAGCTTCAGGCAATAATCGGGGCCATATTGAATGAAACGCCATGGGGCGATCTTGCCGTGNTCGGGAACCCGTGAGGCAATTTCTATCAGTGCACGCACCTGGTTTTCATCGGGCCCGGGCCCGGACATGGTTTTTGCTGGAACGGAGCGGCGGTTTTGCAGGAAAGCAAAGGTTTCTACATGCTCTGGATTAAGGTCGGTCATATTAGAAGACAAAATCTCTGCTTGTTGTTTCTACGCAGACCCTTTTGCCATGGCAATTTTGAATTGTCACTGATAATAAGATTGAACCTGATTTCAGAAGACCCATGAACACTCTGGACTGATCTTTTTGATGATTTTTCGTGCTTTCAAANTTCCNCTTATTGTTTTTNCCCTGCTGTTNGNGGGANCGGGACAGGGCTATGCGCAAAGCAGCACCCAAAACAATTCCCAAATTAGTGATGACGCGGCCGACAATCAAAACACCACCCGGCTGACCCTTGAAGCGCGATTGACCAAAGATGGTCAAGCGATTGAAAGCGGTTTGGAATGGCGTATCTTTGGCCAAGATTTGGGAATCGATGGAAAACTTCCTTTGCTGCTCGAAACCTTTGGCGGCACAAAATCATTTGATATCACNCTNGGNGATTATCTGGTGCACGTGGCTTATGGCCATGCAGTATTGGTACGAAAGGTCAGCGTNGAGGNNGAATCTACAGTTGTTTTTGAACTGAATGCAGGNGGTCTNAAACTCGATGCTATTGCGGCAATTGATACGCCGATNCCGGCGAAATATCTCAAATTCGATGTCTACGATTCGGAGCAAAATGAATTTGGCGAAAGAAAANTGATCGCCAGATCGGTCAATCCCGGTGAAATTATACCCTTCCCAGCGGGCACTTATCACGTGATATCACATTTTGGGGAGACCAATGCCGAAATAGGGGCCGATTTGCGGGTGCAACCGGGCAAAGTAACGGCTGCAAACCTGGAACATCACGCCGCTATTTTGACCTTCAGACTGGTGAGTAGCGTTGGCGGGGACGCCATTGCCGACACCTCGTGGTCAATCCTGACGGAGAGCGGTGATTTGATCACNGAAAGCCNCAGCACATTTCCNACAATGGTGCTGGCTGAGGGCTCTTATTCGGCCATTGCGAAGCACAAAGGCACGATCTATTCAACAAATTTTGAAGTTAAATCAGGTGTGTTTGGTGATATAGAGGTTCTTGCAATCAATTAGAGGCTCCCCAAATGTTGGGTACACCCTCTTGCAACAAGGAACTTCGATCTTGAACAGACGCAATTTTTTAAAAACCAGCGCCGGGCTTGCAGCCCTTAGCAGCGTGTCNACATTTGCGTTGCAGGCGCATGCCGAGGGCACATTTGAAATCACCAAAACCGCCGCTGAGTGGCGTGATATTTTATCGCCAGCGAGCTACGAAGTTTTGCGAAATGAGGATACGGAACGACCGTTCACCAGNCCTCATTTNGACGAGCATCGCGAGGGNAATTTCAGNTGTGCCGGNTGTGATTTGCCACTTTATGCATCGAAGACAAAATTTGACAGCCGTACCGGTTGGCCTAGTTTTTGGGATGCATTGCCTGATGCCGTGGCAATGAGAACCGACCGTTCACTACTNTTNTTGGTACGCACTGAATTGCATTGCCGCCGCTGTGGCGGGCATTTGGGTCATTTGTTTGANGATGGCCCTGCGCCGACAGGAAAACGTCATTGCATCAACGGTTTATCGTTNAAATTTGAAGCTGCTTAGCGGCATCCATCTATCNNCAACANNNATGTCATCCTCGGGTNNNGCCCNAGGATGACGGTTATGTTTAGAGACTACTCTGCAGCTGCCAGTCTTTTCAAATCCGGTGGAACGGCTTCTTCGGCCAGCAATGTAATTGCCTCATCCAGCTCGTAAGATGTTTGATCCCTTGAACCCAAGCGGCGCATGTTGACGGTTTTTTCTTCTGCTTCGCGCATGCCACAAACTAAAATCACAGGGACTTTCGCCAGCGAGTGCTCACGCACCTTGTAGTTAATTTTCTCGTTGCGTGTATCGGCGATGACTGACATGCCAGCCTTCTTCAACTTGGCAACCACTTCTTCGGTGTATTCGTTCGCATCGGTTGTGATGCTTGCGACAACCACCTGAACAGGNGCCAGCCAGAGCGGGAAATGGCCCGCGTAGTTTTCCATCAAAATNCCGATGAAGCGTTCCATCGAGCCACANATNGCCCGGTGAACCATAACAGGCTGTTTTTTCTCGCTNTCTTTNTCGATATAAAACGCNCCGAAGCGTTCAGGCAGATTGAAATCNACCTGNGTNGTGCCGCACTGCCATGTACGACCGATGGCNTCTTTCAGGANATATTCNAATTTCGGACCATAAAATGCGCCCTCACCCGGATTNATGCCNGTGGNGATTTTNCCGTCNGANTGTTCNCCGATCTTTTCAAGAACNTCCTTCATCACNGTTTCGGCCATATCCCAGCTNGCATCGTCNCCNACCCGCTTTTCAGGGCGAGTAGAGAGCAGAACCGTGATTTCATCGAAGCCAAAATCGGCATAGGTGGTGAGGATCAAATCATTGATCCGCATGCATTCAGCAGCCAGTTGCTCCTCGGTGCAGAACACATGAGCATCATCCTGCGTGAAGCCACGTACGCGCATCAGTCCGTGCAAAGCACCCGATGGCTCATAGCGGTGCACAGTTCCGAATTCGGCCAATCTTACCGGCAAATCGCGATANCTCTTCAANCCNTGNTTNAANATCGCCACGTGGCCGGGACAATTCATTGGTTTGATGGCAAAAACACGGTCGTCTTCTGTCTGAGTGACGAACATGTTGTCTTTGTACCATTCCCAGTGGCCGGAGGTTTCCCACATGGCCTTATCAAGGATCATCGGCGCGTTGACTTCTTCATAGCCGTGGCTTTCGACCCGGCGACGCATATAGCTGATCAAGGTCTGGAATATTTTCCAGCCCTTGGAATGCCAGAAAACCACGCCTGGACCTTCTTCCTGAAAATGGAACAAATCCATATCACGGCCAAGTTTGCGGTGATCGCGTTTGGCTGCTTCTTCCAGCATGAAGAGATATTGCTTGNGCTGTTTTTCGTCGGCCCATGCGGTGCCATAAATACGAGTGAGCATAGCGTTATCGCTATCACCGCGCCAATAGGCACCGGCAATGCTCATCAGTTTAAAGGCTCGGCCTGTATCACCTGTGGTGCGCATATGCGGTCCACGGCACATATCNAGCCATTCGCCNTGCTTATAAATGTTGATGTTCTCNCCTTCNGGGATGGCATCAACNANNTCGATTTTATAATCCTCACCCTTATCGGCAAAGAATTTNTTGGTNNCATCNCGCGCCCAAACTTCCTTGGTGAAGGGATCGTTGCGCTGGATGATATGCTGCATCTTCTTTTCGATTATCGGCAAATCTTCAGGCGTAAATGGTTCATCGCGGGCGAAATCATAATAAAAGCCGTTTTCGATAACCGGACCGATGGTCACTTGCGTACCAGGCCATAATTCCTGCACGGCCTCGGCCATGATGTGGGCGCAATCGTGGCGGATTAATTCCAGCGCGCGATCATCGGTGCGGGCGATGAATTCAATTGCGCCATCAGCGCCAAGGGGTTCAGAAAAATCGCGCAATTCGCCATCATAGGCGTATGCAACGGTTCTTTTTGCGAGTGATTTGGAAATTCCCTCTGCGATGTCGCGGCCTGTCGTTTCGGCTGAAAACTGGCGTACATTGCCATCGGGAAAAGTTACAGAAATCTGGTCAGACATTTATTAAAAGTCTCCTATCCAGTCCCGCATACGAACGCGGGTGGTTGATCGGAGAGCCGTTAGGCTCATAGAGCGTTATGCTCTTGGGTCGTAGTGCCCGTAGCGGGTATTTAGGTGATTTACTTGCCGGGGGCAAGTGGATTATGGGTGAAGCGAATCCAGAATTTTCTTTGTCTCAGGCGAGGTCTGAATGCCTCCGACGAGGATCTTATTCCAGTTCTTCAATTTTGGATTGGCGATACGCTCAATCTGCGTGCGCTGTTCGTCATTCATCGGGAGAATTGAAGCAATGAGTTGGGCTACCAAAACCTCGGATGCCCGTTTCGCGCCATCATTGATTTTAATCGCAGCGCCTATGCCAAGCTCGGGGATAATTGCTAGAAAAACCCCTTCCGCGCCTGTTTTCACAAAGCATTTGCGTCCCAACACTTCCATGATCTGCGTACAAACCCTGCCCGTACCTGCAACCATCATTGGATGATCGCAACAAGCATGGATGATTTTTTGAGCGGCATTTGCCCGCTCCTTGCCCATCCCCTCACCGCTACCAAACCTTGCAGCAGCCTTTGCGATATTGGCCAAAGGCACTGCATAAGTCGGCAAAGAGCAACCATCGATGCCGCAAACGGATTCTGAATGGGGAGCGCCCATGAGGTTTTCCAGATTTACTGCAATTTCTTTTTGTATCGGGTGATCGCGGCTTACATAGTTTTGCGTGTCAAAGCCTTGTGACTTTGCAAAAGCCAACATGCCGCTGTGTTTTCCCGAGCAGTTATTGTGCAGTGCTGATGGCTTTTGACCCGCGATATGAAGCGTTGCTTTATCGGTTTCCAATTCCGGCAAATGAGCGCCGCATTCCAGATCAGATACATCAAATCCGGCCTTGGCTAACATCTCTCTTGCACCCTTCACATGGATGGATTCGCCATTGTGGGAACTACATGAAAGCGCGATGTGGTCATTGCCAAAACCGTATAGTTCGTCAACGCCAGCTTCAACCATTGGCAGGGCCTGAAATGACTTGATTGCCGAGCGGGGAAATACGGCTTTTTCGACATCACCAAATGACGCGATTAGGTTTCCTTTGGCGTCACTTATAGCCACATCGGCAGTGTGAATACTCTCGACAATATTGCCGCGCGAAACCTCGATGATTGCCTTATCAAACTGCTTCATTTTTTGTCCTTGGGAACGGGGTCATAACCGGATGTTCCGAATGGATTGCATTTGGCGACCCGCCACAGGGTCAAGCGGCCTCCACGAAAAAACCCATGGCGTGCGATTGCCTCATAGCCATACTCGGAACAGGTGGGCTGGTGGCGGCATGAATTGCCGATGTAGCTTGATAAGGTGAGTTGGTAGAACCTGATCAGACCAAGGCCGAACAACCTACCCGGGGTCTTTGGCCACTTGCCTTGCCAGTTTCTCGTGAACGCTTTTTTTGAATCTTTTGAATCGCTTAGGGGCGTTTCTTGTTTTGTTGATTCAGACTTTTCATCTGTGACCGGGCACATGAGATCATTCCGCCGGTTCGGTTTTTGCCTCGATTTGTTCGAGACAATCAACCACCGCATCGAAGGTCAAAAGCGTTGAAGTGTGCCTTGCTTTATATTCGCGCACCGGCTCTAAAAATTTAAACTCATCAAATTTCCCTGTCGGTGCCGGACCATTTTCCTTGAGCATTTTATACATGGTTTCGCGTAAATTTCGCAGCTCATCCGACGTGCTGCCGATGATCTTTTGCGCCATGATCGAGCTTGCCGCCTGGCCCAATGCACAGGCCTTCACCTCATGGGCAAAATCAGCGACAATGCCATCGCGGAAATTGAGGTCAACGACCACTGTTGAACCACATAATTTCGAGTGCTGTTTCGATGACGCATCAGGCGATTCTAGCCTGCCAATATGTTCAATATTACCAGCGTAATCGAGTATTTTTGAATTATATATTGAAT
Organism: Rhizobiaceae bacterium; assembly: GCA_016764155.1. Taxonomy (GTDB): domain Bacteria; phylum Pseudomonadota; class Alphaproteobacteria; order Rhizobiales; family Rhizobiaceae. The sequence continues at coordinate 1,978 of JAESSK010000129.1, read as the reverse complement.
CGAGCATGGTCCATTCCCGTGGTATCTTAAGCCTCAATATAGGGATGGTAGACCACCGGGTCGATATCAAAACATAATTTTATCATTGAGATAGTTGGAAAAGAGCATATATTGAAATTGTCTGGTCACCGTGCCGGAGGGTTTTTTGCCGCAAATTCTTTTGCGTGGAAATCCTGAAAGCCCCGGAACCCGGCCGAAGCCCGTTTCGTTTTACCTTCAAGGGTTAGCCTTTGTTGGTGTGAGACTTCATATGGCTACGTCTGGTCCGAAATCGATCGAAAACGTAACGCCTCTTTGGAGCCAAATGTGCGGAAGCTAAATATGGATGCAATTCTAGATACCATCGTCGACGATAAAACCCGTCGTGTTTTACCCAAATCTGAACGCCCAACACAAGAACAGGCTGAAGAAGCCGTTCTCACCTTGTTAAAGTGGATCGGCGAAGACGTGGACCGCGAAGGGCTGCAAGACACACCTTCGCGTGTCGCTAAAGCCTATGGCGAGTTGTACGGCGGTTATGATACCGATCCTGCCGATGCGCTGGGCCGCACTTTTGAAGATGTCGGCGGCTATGACGATATGGTGCTGGTGAAAGACATCACCTTCCATTCCCATTGCGAGCACCACATGGTGCCGATCATCGGCAAGGCACATGTGGCCTATCTGCCGGATGAGCGTGTGCTGGGTCTTTCGAAAATCGCCCGTACGGTGGATATTTTTGCCCGTCGCCTGCAAACACAGGAAAATATGACAGCGCAGATCGCACAGACCATCGACAGTGTTCTCAAACCACGCGGCGTTGCCGTGATGATTGAGGCTGAACACATGTGCATGGCCATGCGCGGGGTTCGAAAACAGGGATCGACCACGATTACCACCTGCTTTACCGGTGAATTCCGCAATGATCCTAATGAACAGGCTAATTTTATGAACATGCTTCGTCTTAGCCAATGAGTGGTTTAGATAAATGAGTGGTTCAGGAAAATTCGCGTTGCCCGGTGATAAGAAATCACTGGAGCTGGGAAGCGAACTCACACCAAAATTTGATGCAGACGGGCTGTTACCAGCCGTCGTCACCAACGTAGATGGCGGCGACGTTCTCATGCTTGCCTATATGAATGAGGAAGCATTGCGCCTTACCCTTTCTACTGGAAAAACTCACTTTTGGAGCCGTTCTCGTGGCGAAATTTGGCTGAAGGGCGAAACTTCCGGCAATGTTTTGGAAGTGGTCGAATTACGCACCGATTGCGACCAAGATACAATTTGGGTTAAAGCCCGTATCAGCGGTGACCAAGTGGCCTGTCATACGGGTAAGGTTAGTTGTTTTTACCGCAAGATTACCAGCGAGAATGGCAAGGTATCTCTGGTTAGTGATAACTAGAACGTGAGCCCGACACCTGCGCGCTTTGTGCAAAATTACACTTCAAATTAGTTTGTTCATAATTTTATTAGGTTTTTAGCATATGATCGTTGTTAATAAGCCTGATAGGAATAAAAAAATGGGAACACTCGGGACAGAAATCATTGATACCGATGTAGAAGACGACAACGTAACGCATCTTTCCTTCAACGGAGCCACCAAGCCAACACCGCCAAACGGTGGCATTGCTCTGGCTCTTGGAGGTGGTGCTGCGCGGGGCTGGGCTCATATCGGCGTGTTGCGGGCATTTGATGAGGCAGGCGTTCCGATCTCCATGATTGCCGGCACCTCGATTGGTGCTTTGGTCGGCGGGTGTTACCTTGCTGGCAAGCTCGATGAGCTGGAAGAATTTGCCCGTTCACTCACCAAAACCGGAATTCTTAAATTTATGGATTTTGCCCTTCGCGGTTCTGGCCTGATATCAGGAGACCGTTTGGCAAAGCGCATGGCGCCCCATCTGATTGATATAAATATAGAAGATTTAGACCGGCCCTTTATCGCGATTGCGACCGACATCCAGAACGGCCACGAGATCTGGCTGCATGATGGCCCGATCAT
>JAESSK010000128.1 GCA_016764155.1 Rhizobiaceae bacterium | reverse complement strand
ATCAGCTTTGCGCTCACCTCATCTTTGGTGGCACTGGCTTCCGTCATATCAAAATCAACCCGACTATTATTCTCGCTCACCGACGCGCCGGTGATAGGAAAAGGACAGACAACGCTGAGCAAATGGCAGGCTGTGTGCATCTTCATGAGATTATATCGGCGTGCCCAATCGATATGGCCGACAATTTTTTCGCCCACACCGGGAAGCGGTTGCCCTTCAGCGGGCACCAGAATGATTTCTTGCTTGCTCTCGCCTGTAACGGTTGTGGCGATTTCAATTTTTGAACCGTCTTCACGCTCAATATGGCCGTTATCGCCGGGTTGTCCGCCGCTGGTGGCATAGAAATTAGTTTGATTGAGAATGATACCGCCCTGATCATTGATCGCAATGACTTCTCCTTCGCAGGCCGTGAGGTAAGCGTCTTCGATAAAGGCCTGTTTCGTATGATATGCCATTTAAGCTTCTTCCACCGTTTCAAAAGGAACATCGATCGTTGATTCCCGTTCGAGCCAATGGGGAATGGGTAGCTCTTTTGAACGTAGGAAATCCGGGTTGAACAGTTTCGACTGGTAGCGATTGCCATAATCGCAAAGGATCGTAACAATCGTATGGCCGGGGCCAAGCTCCTCGGCAAGACGAATACAGCCCGCGATGTTGATCCCCGTCGAACCGCCCATGCAAAGCCCTTCATGCTCCAACAGATCAAATATATAAGGCAGGGCCGTTTGATCTGAAATCTGGTACGCCATATCGATTGGTGCGTCTTTCAGGTTCTCGGTGATGCGTGCCTGACCGATACCTTCAGTGATGGAGCTGCCTTCAGAAGCTAATTCGCCTGTTGTATAATAGGAATAGAGGGCTGCCCCCATCGGATCAGCCAAAGCGATCTTGATGTCTTTGTTGAATTCTTTCAAGCCGATACCGATGCCAGCAATGGTGCCGCCGGTTCCTGCTGCGGAAACAAAACCGTCAATTTTACCACCGGTTTGCTCCCAGATTTCGCGGGCCGTTGTTCTGATATGGCCGTCGCGATTGGCAACATTATCAAACTGATTGGCCCAGATCGCACCATTGGGTTCGCTCTTTGCCATTTGGTTGGCCAACCGCTCTGAGAGGCGCACAAAATTGTTCGGGTTCCTATAGGGGACAGCAGGCACTTCAATCAGTTCTGCGCCCATCAGGCGGATCATGTCTTTCTTTTCCTGGGCTTGGGTGTCCGGAATGACAATCACAGTTTTATAGCCCAGAGCATTTGCAACGACGCTGAGGCCGATGCCGGTATTACCGGCAGTTCCTTCAACAATCGTGCCGCCCGGTTGCAGGGTTCCGTTTTTAATGGCGTCTTCAATGATGAATAATCCGGCGCGATCCTTGACCGACTGGCCAGGATTCATGAATTCTGCTTTCCCTAAAATTTCGCAGCCTGTCTGCTCTGATGCCTGTCGTAAGCGAATAAGGGGAGTGTTCCCGATTGCACCGAGAGTGCCGTGGGAATTTGAAATTATTGTCATTGAGAATTCCATAAAAATAGTTCGATTGAATTCATTTTGCCACCGACTTGGCAGGCCTGCAAGTGAGCATTTTTCTCAGAACTGGTTATGATTAGAATGCAATACTTACAAGTAACCGAAGTTTCGACATTTACCATATTCATAATTATTGTTTTGAATTCATCATTGGAATTGTAATTTCAACAAAATTACCACAATATAATCAGGATATCAGGTTGGGAAATTTGATAGTAGTATTTAGGGTAGTGTGATTGTGTTCAAGGCAGCGGCGTCTCAGGCCAAACAAGCTCACGTAATTGTGTGCGGCAATGAAAAAGGTGGGTCCGGCAAAACCACGACTGCGATGCATATCGTCGTTTATTTGATGAATGCCGGATACAAGGTCGCCACTATTGATCTTGATACCCGCCAGCTCAGCCTTACCCGTTATGTGGAAAATCGGAAAAAATGGCAGCGCAAAAACGGCGTGGAACTTCTCCATTCCGAGCATTTTCATCTGAACACTAATTATTCCGATACCATTCAGGAACGCGAAAACGAGGAACTTGCAAAATTTTCCGAGATATTCGCAGCCACTGAAAAGACCTGTGATTTCATTTTAATCGATACGCCCGGCCATGATGGCTACCTAATGCGGCTTGCCCATTCTATGGCGGATACATTGGTGACGCCGCTGAACGATTCTTTTATTGATTTCGATGTGCTTGGGCAAATCGATCCAGAGACTGGTGAAGTTACCACTATCTCTCATTATGCTTCTATGGTGCGCGATGCGCGTCGTCACCGACGGATGGTGGATAATGGATTACTTGACTGGATTGTGGTGCGTAATCGCCTGTCCAATATCAATTCCCGCAATAAGAGCCATATGCTGGAAAGCCTGAAAGATTTATCCATGCGTTTGGGCTGCAGGCTTGCCGATGGTATTACCGAGCGGGTAATCTTTCGGGAGCTTTTCCCCATCGGTCTCACAGCATTGGATGATCTGGACAAGCATTTGGGCACCGGNCCGACGTTGTCTCATCTGNCAGCGCGCCAAGAAGTGCGTCAATTAATTGCTACTTTGCGCCTTCCCGTTGATGATTTGGGCCGTAAGCGTGCTGAAGCGCGCAAAATCTGGTTTGAGAATTCTAGCAAACCACTGCAGAATTTGGGCGTGTTTGCNGACTAAGATGTTCATATTTCTGTCAAATTTTGGTGAAANCACCGACTTTTTTCCCGATATCACTTGCATCGACAGGCTAATCCCCCCAAATTTAAGGTATGAAAAACGATAANTTNCCGCAAAAAAGCAAGAGCGAAAGCGCTGTTACGAATCCTTCGAGTGCATCGGATGTTGCCGCCTTTCTGAAATCTGCAAAAAGTGCCGGTGGGGGTAATTCCGGCCGTTTGATTTTCTCTATGGATGCAACCATGTCTNGGCAGGGCACCTGGGACCGCGCCTGTAGCATTCAAGGGGACATGTTTTCCTCGATTGATGATGTGGCAAAACTAAGTGTTCAATTGGTTTATTTTCGCGGGTTTGGNGAATGTCGGGCNTCAAAATGGGTGAATAATAGTGCCGAGCTTGGTGATTTGATGACGCGGATTGATTGCCGTGGCGGTCAAACCCAGATTGGCAAGGTGTTAAGCCATGCGAACCGCGAAACGAAAAAGGGGCGGGTGGCAGCCCTTGTATTCATCGGCGATGCGATGGAAGAAAACATCGATAGCCTTTGTAGACATGCAGGTGAGCTTGGCTTAAAGGGCATGAAAATGTTTATGTTTTTGGAAGGCAGTGATCCGATTGCTGAATCAGCTTTTCGCGAACTCGCCAGATTAACCGGTGGTGCTTTCATGCGCCTTGGCTCTAATTCTGCAAAAGATTTGTCACAATTATTATCTGCTGTTGCGGTTTACGCCAGTAGCGGGCAAAAGGCTTTGGAAATGCGGTTGAAAACGAATGGTGACAGAAATTCACTTCTGTTGCTGGAGCAAATGAAGCCCCGGAAAAGGAACTGACACTGGCCTATTTTTCAGGATTTATTGCAATAGTAATGTTTCTAGGGCTGCTTGGCTATGCCCTGATAAACTCTTCACCTGCGGCTATCGCAAGGGGATTGCGCACGATTGTACCGTTTGTGCTCGTGCTGGTAGGTGGGATCTTATCCTATGCCGGTCGAGCCAGCATTGGCATGCCGATGATTGCTATCGGGGTNTCGTTATGGTTTCGGGGAAGGCGTGCCCAACAAATGCATTCAAGCAGTGGGCGCACGTCTACGGTGCGCACTGTATGGCTGGAGATGCAATTGGAACACGATACCGGGGCTATGGACGGAGTGATTCTGGCTGGAAACTCCGAAGGTGTGCAATTATCCCAAATGGATGAAGGACATTTGCTGACGCTTTATAAGGAATTGTCNGGAGACGGCGAAAGNAGCGCCNTATTGGAGGCATATCTTGACGGCCGGCTGCCCGACTGGCGTGAGCACGCGGATACGGGAACGGGTGGGCGGCAAAGCAATACGTTTAGTTCTGGCACCATGGCTAAGGAGGAAGCCTATCAAATTCTTGGGCTTTCCCCCGGGGCCGGCACGAAGGATATCAGAGATGCCCATAGACGCTTGATGAAACGTATCCATCCCGATCACGGAGGCTCTACGTTTCTTGCTGCCAAAATTAATGAGGCCAAAGACATTCTTATTGGCTGATGTGTCAATTTCCATTTTATTTTTCCCACTCAAACTAAGAGACTTGAACAGCAACAATTCGACTTAACTGTGAATTGCTAAACAAGCGAAGCTGCGTTTCTTTAAATATTTACAGGCATTGTTGGCGGCACGCTTGCTGGTGAAGCCGGTAAAACGTGCCCGNTAAAGGGTTGTAGAATTTTTCACAACCGTTTCGGTATAAGTCTGAACCTTTGCCAAATGGCGAGGAGCGCGTGACTGAGCCTTGCCTAACAGCCTCATNGCNGAGGCTTGGCTGTCGGTAGCGCCGATCTGAATTTGCCAACCTTTGGCAATTTTTACCGCTGGCTTCTTAATTGAATTAGTGGTGATTGGATCAGGCGGCGTTAAACGGCGCAACAGGTCATTTCTCTGAGGACGAGAGGTCGGGGCAACGGNTGAATGAGCGCCGGTGCGGCGTAGTTTTTCACGAATACTCTCATTGCTGAAATCNGGATTCCCATCAAATGCCAAAATATTTGTGTCCGTGGCAACTTCGACCGTGTGAGCCACTTGTATTCTGGACAAAGCCTGCTTGTTGGTGGCTTGATNGNTCAGCCCACGATTAGCAGGAACAGGCACTGATTTTGCCACCGTTGTCGTCTGTACACTTCTAAACTGNGGTACNGGACCGTTTTTAGGAAGGGTTTGCAGGGAGGCGATTGTGAACGCACTGCCGTTGCTGGCGTTNCGNGANGCCAATAATTGTTTTTGTTTGCCACGGGAGGCTTTTGGCAGATAACGCCGGATCAGNCTGGTCATTTGCGCATTGCGGCTTTTNCCGGTTTTGCCGCCCAAAACCACCGCAACGATCGAACGGCCATTGCGCTGGACGGATGACACGAGATTAAAGCCAGATGCGCGGGTATAGCCGGTTTTAATACCGTCCACGCCTTTGATGCGACCGAGCAGACGATTATGATTGCCGTAGCGGTGTTTGCCATATTTGAAAGACGTGGTTGAAAAATAACGATAATATTGCGGAAAATGTTCACGAAGTGCGACACCAAGGGTTGCCATATCACGGGCAGTTGTCACTTGGGTTTTCGAAGGAAGACCAGATGCATTGGTGAATGTTGTGCGGCGCATGCCGAGCTTGCGGGCTTTTTTCGTCATAATGCGGGCAAAGCCAGACTCAGATCCACCCAGATGTTCTGCTACAGCTGCTGCCACATCATTTGCTGATTTCGTAGCCAGAGCATAAATGGCCTGTTCTGCAGATAAAGAGCCGCCGGGGCGAATGCCCAATTTAGAGGGTGGCTTGGAGGCAGCGAATTTTGACATGCGGATGCGTGTCTTTTTGTTCATGCGTTTATCGGCCAATGCCTCGAACATAAGGTACATGGTCATCATCTTGGTAAGGGAAGCTGGAAAACGCGCCTTATTGGCATTTTC
>JAESSK010000127.1 GCA_016764155.1 Rhizobiaceae bacterium | reverse complement strand
CGGCATTGTCGGCGTCAATATCGGAGCCAATAAAGACTCAGCTGATTTCATAGTAGATTACGAATTGGGCCTCGAAAAATTCTGGCAGGTAGCAGATTATTTCACCGCCAATATTTCTTCGCCCAACACACCGGGCCTGCGTGATTTACAAGCACGAGACAGTCTAACAGAATTGCTTAAACGACTGGCCGACAAGCGAAACGCACTTAACGACGCCACCAAAATTTCGCGCCCTTTATTGTTAAAAATCGCACCCGACCTGGATCAGCATCAAATGGATGATATCGCCCATGTGGTCACTTCTCATCCCCTCGATGGCCTGATCATTTCCAACACAACGCTGGCCCGTGACAACCTCAAAAACACCCGTAATCGCGATGAGGCTGGCGGCCTTTCCGGGCGGCCATTATTCGAAAAATCCACCATCATTCTGGCCCAGATGTGCCAACGCATTGGCACGGATTTGCCGATCATTGGTGTTGGCGGTATCGACAGCGTTGCAAGCGCCATCCAAAAACTTGAAGCAGGTGCAAATCTGATACAGCTTTATTCCGGCATGGTATTTCAAGGCCCCGATCTCGCCGCAAAAATTAACGCAGGAATTATGACGCACCTGAACCGGGAAAACATCTCGCATGTCTCCCAATTGACTGGTAAAAACACCGACGAATGGGCCTCAAAAAGCCTGTTTTAAAATAGTGGAGAAGCATCATGAACACCGTAATCTGGCATAACCCAAAATGTTCCAAATCACGCCAGACCCTACAATTACTACGCGATCGTTCATTTGATCCGGAAATCGTTGAATACCTCAAAAACACGCCCAGCGAAGAAGAAATCGCAGCCGTTCTCAAAATGCTGGATATCAAACCACGCGAACTGATGCGCACTTCAGAATCCATTTATCGCGAAAACGATTTGGCCGATGAAAAGAACGATGCAGCCCTAATTGAAGCCATGTGGACCTACCCGATCCTGATCGAACGACCAGTGGTCATTCATGATGGTAAAGCAATGATTGGTCGCCCGCCGGAAGCCGTTTTGTCTATTTTGTAGCCATTTTTGCAAACGTTGCATTAGCCACCGGCCCGACCCGTATCAAAAGCAAAAGCCCTCGAATAATGAGGAAGCAATTGAGCGACAACCACAACCCGTGATTGCCCATCCCATCGCGGGTAAGCCACCAAATCAGTACATAGATAATCAGCGATACAACCATTATTTTACTAATTTCGCGCGTCCATGTACCGCCAAAAAATACCCCATCCAATTGATAGGCTACAACGCCGGTTATGGGTGTGAGACAGGCCCATAACATATAGGTTTTGGCCTCCGCGCGCACGCTCTCGAGTACCGTCAAAAAGTCAATGAGCGCACTCCCACCAAGGTATAAGATCAACGCTAGAACAAAAGCCAAACCGCCATTCCAAACACTGGTAAGCCTAAATGCTCGCCAAAACCCGGCACGGTATTTCGCACCGATCGCACGACCCGACAATTGTTCTGCAGCCATCGCCAGACCATCAAGAAAATAGGCCGCCATAATAAAAAAGTGCATTAAAATAGCATTGGCAGCCAGCGTAACTTCACCAAACCGTGCGCCTTGCGTAGTGAAAAACGCAAAGGCAAATATCAGCGCAAAATTACGCAACACAATATCAAAATTGAGACCCAACAGCCGTTTCAGCGCACCGCCATCCAATACGAATGTTCTGCTTGGCCGCTTGCTATGGTCAAGCATGCGGTAACACAAAAATGCGCCCGCCAAACTGGCAACAATTTCACCAATAACGGTCGCAACCGCGACGCCAAAAATACCCCACCCCAGCCACAAGCCAAAAGCAATGCTGAGTATAATATTGGTAACGCTCAATAATACCTGCAAACCAAGCGCCACGCCGGTGCGTCCTTGGCCTAAGAACCAGCCAAGCATGGCATAGTTTATCGCAGTGAACGGCGCACCAAACACCCGTACAGTGACATAGGTCGTGGTAGCAGCGGCAACCGATGCCCCCGGCTGCATCATCCACAGACCAAGCTTCACCAAAAGCGGACCAAGCAGCATGGCCGCAATGCCGAACACTAGGCCAATGCCCACTGCNCGAAACAAAATCGCTTGGCTATCCNCCTCATCCTCACGCCCANACGCCTGCGCCGTAAGCCCACTTGTNCTNACCCGCAAAAANTTGAANGNNANNAAAATCAAATCNATNATAANNGCACCAACNGCCANACCNCCGATCATCGCGGCATCACCAAACTGCCCCACAACAGCGGTATCCACCAGCCCCAGCAACGGCGTGGTCAAATAGGCCAGCGTCACGGGAACAGACAGCGAAAACACCAACCGATTGGTTATTTCAAAAGGTTTTTCACCTAAAATTTTATTTGCCAAACCGAATCAGCCTCATCAGCAAAAATATCGGCACCACGATAAGCGCGCCCCAGACGAAATAACGCGCAATGCGCCAGATTGCATCAAATCCCAATTGGTAAATTTTGACAAAAAAGTCTTCCACCGCGTACCAGACCTCAATGGGTGTAAAATTCAAAGCACTCATGATGATGCCCACCACAAAGGAAATTACTGCTAATTTGACGATTGTGCGTCCAAGTGAATCGCCTAAAAATCGTGTAATACCGTTTGACATTGAAATGCGNCCNTATGGTTTCGATATCCCTCAAATAGGGGCAGGAAGCAAAATTGCCAAGGGTTTATTGTTGACCAACAGGGTCGACAATTCCGCCAGGACAAGATTTTTTGTCATCTGGCAAGGCCGAGAGCAACATTTTTCCAAGACCGTCGCCAATTTCACCAGCCAGAGCCAAGGTGAGTTCTGAAATTAATAGGCGGCCGCCATCATTGCTGCACTTTACCCGAAGACGCAATCCGCTTCCCGGGCCAAACCCTTCATCCATCGCCGAACGAATTTGCTTTGTCGTTATCTGCTTGCCGATATTTGCAGCAAATAATTCACGTAAGGGCGATGCGTTCAGCTTTTCCATTAGCGCCAGACTGTCAGCGAAATATTTTTCCGGAGCATCAGAATAACAACTGCCATGCTTGATCCATTCATGGCGTTGCAAACCAGATTGATAACCGGGCATNACAACAAGCAATTTCTTCCGTAAATCCTCGCTCAGTTCAAGCCGCGATATCTGCATCCATTTCCCGCTTCTGTCCCGCTGAATATCCTTTTCAGAAACCCCGCAATAACTCTTCGAACGAGGCTGTGGCCAAAGTCCATGCAAGGCGAAATGAGACGCATCATAGCGCGATGGTGTCTGGCTCCGGCATTCTTTCTTGCGCGAATGGGTTTCACAAAATGCTGGCTGCCAAGAGATCGCAAGAATGGCATCCGCTGTTCGCGGCGCGGAAGATACCGCACCGTCATTGCAGCCATGAACGAAAAGCAAGACGCCGATAAAAAGGATAATTCTCATACAACCTCTATGACAGAAACTGTCACCTCACAAAAGCCTGACTGATTTCCCCCTCGACGCGACCACCTGCCCGAACTAACCTCAATGGGTGAATCAAAAATTGAACCCCGGCCTAAAAGGCATTGAAAATGCGTTCACTCTTCCAGACCAATTCGATAATTGGTTCGCGGCGAAGGGCTGGCAACCGCGTGCCCATCAGCTGGAATTGCTGGCACGGCTACAAAATCAAGAATCAAGCCTGCTGATAGCTCCCACTGGTGCTGGTAAAACACTGGCTGGCTTCATGCCATCGCTGATCGAAATTGCCTCTCGGCCAACACGCAAACCGGGTCAGGCCCATCGTAGCATCCACACGCTCTATATTTCTCCGCTAAAAGCGCTCGCCGTTGATATCGAGCGCAATCTGGCAAATCCTGTAAACGAAATGGGCCTCGCAACAAAAATCGAGACCCGCACCGGCGATACCCCCGCCCATAAACGTCAACGCCAAAAACTGGTTCCACCGGATATTCTTCTCACCACGCCCGAACAGCTCTCCCTGCTGATTGCAGCGAAAGATTGCGAGCGCTTTTTTGATGGCCTCGAGGTCGTTATCTTCGATGAATTACATTCTCTGGTCACCTCCAAGCGCGGTCATTTATTATCACTGGCGCTGGCACGACTGCGCACCTTCCGCCCCAATTTACGAACCATCGGACTTTCCGCAACGGTCGCCACCCCTTCCGAGTTGTGCCAATGGCTGGTCGCCCAAGGCCCCGAAGGCGAGATACATGAATCGAGCCTGATTGAGGTCGCAGGCGGGGCCAAACCCAATATCACCATCCTAAAATCAGAAAACCGCATCCCATGGGCGGGTCATTCGGCGCGCTACGCCATAAAGGATGTTTACCGCGCCATAAAAGACCACAAGACCACGCTTCTATTCGTCAACACACGCAGCCAAGCCGAACTGCTGTTTCAGGAATTATGGCGCATCAATGATGATACTTTACCGATTGCGCTACACCACGGTTCGCTCGATGTGAGCCAGAGGCGCAAGGTCGAACAGGCGATGAGCGACAATGCCCTGCGTGCAGTTGTGGCTACCTCGACGCTTGATCTGGGCATTGATTGGGGCGATGTGGACTTGGTCGTCCATGTGGGCGCACCCAAGGGCGCAAGCAGGCTCGCCCAGCGCATCGGGCGTTCAAATCACCGTATGGACGAACCCTCCAAAGCTATTTTGATTCCTGCAAACCGCTTCGAAGTGCTTGAGTGCCAGGCAGCATTGGATGCCAATTATCTGGGATCACAAGATACCCCGCCATTGATCGATGGTGGCCTAGATGTGCTGGCCCAGCATGTCTTAGGCAGTGCATGTGCCAAACCGTTTGACGAAGATGAACTCTATGCCGAGATCATCACTGCCGCACCCTATGCCAGTCTCACACGCGAAAATTTCGAAAAGGCACTCGATTTCGTCGCTACCGGCGGATACGCCCTTCGCACCTACGACCAATACGCCAAATTGCGCAAAACCGAGGACGGCACATGGCGCATCACCCATCCCCGTGTCGCCCAGCAATACCGATTGAACGCAGGCACCATTGTAGAATTTCCCAAGCTCGATGTACGCATGACCCGTCAGCGCTTTGGCAAAGGAAACAACGCTAGAACGCCCATGCGTGGCGGCATGATGTTAGGCCGTATTGAGGAAGGGTTCGTTGAAGCCCTTGCTCCCGGCGACACCTTCCGCTTCGCCGGAAAAGTACTACGCTTC
>JAESSK010000126.1 GCA_016764155.1 Rhizobiaceae bacterium | reverse complement strand
GACGAACGCAAGCATGGGAAAGCAGGTATTATTACAACGATGGCCGGAGGTTCTGAGGAACTTTATCTTGCTTGGGGAACATGGCATTGAAGTGCGTCACGGTATGGAGGGGGTCGGTGCTAATTTGCAGGATCATTTGCAAATCCGCACCATTTATACGGTTGAAGGTGTCAAAACGCTGAATGAGATGCAGGCCAGCCTTTGGGGCAAGGCAAAAATCGCCATGGAATACGCATTCAAGCGCACTGGCCCGATGTCGATGGCGCCGAGCCAATTGGGAATTTTCACCAAATCAGATGCGTCTTACGCCTCACCCAATATCGAATATCATGTGCAGCCCTTATCGCTGGATAAATTCGGCGAACCGCTGCATTCCTTCCCGGCAATTACCGTATCTGTTTGCAATTTACGCCCTCAAAGCCGTGGAACAATGCATATCAGTTCTGCTAATCCGTTTGATAAACCCCTTATCAATCCAAATTATCTGAGCGCAGAAGCAGATAAGCAGGTTGCGGTGGATTCCATTCGCCACGCCCGCCGCTTAATGACCACCAAAACCATGGCGCAATTCAATCCTCACGAAATCAAGCCGGGGCTTGCTTATGATAGTGACGAGCAAATTCTGGAAGCGGCTGGCGATGTGGCAACGACGATTTTCCACCCCATCGGTACTGCTAAAATGGGGAATGATGCCATGGCTGTGGTGTCTGACACGCTTGAAGTGCATGGGCTTGAAGGTTTGCGGGTGATCGATGCATCGATCATGCCGACCATCACGTCAGGCAACACCCACGCTCCTGTGGTGATGATTGCCGAGAAGGCTGCAGATATGATTTTGGCCAAAAACCGCTGATTTATCGCTCTTTTCCTGTTCTGTGCCATATTGCACAGCGATATTTGTGTTTGACCGCTATCTTTAAATCATAGGAAGGCCGCAAGGGACTTTCGAAACCATTTGAAGGAGAAGTCAGATGAACATCGTAACTTTAAAGAAATCAATCATCACAGCATTAACGGTTGCTGTTGTTGCAACCGCTAGTCTGTCTACCACAACCGCACCAGCTGCTGCTGGTGGTAAACACTTTGGAGCCGGTTTTGGTGCTGGATTGGCCATTGGCCTTGTTGGCGGCGGATATCGTCGTCATCACGGCCGTCGCCATTACCGCGGTGATCGCTATTATGGTGGTGGATACCGTGATTGCTGGACCGAGCGTCGCTGGCGTCGTAATCACTGGGGTGAAAGATACTCAGTACGGGTTCGGATTTGTAACTAAGGTCGTTCGACCCTACCCAAATAACCAATTTACTTCTCCAAAAGCCTCGGTATTTCACCGGGGCTTTTGGCGTTTTTGGGCCTTAGATTATTGCTGCGCATTCTTTGATTGCAGTGAAGCAAATATCCACGTCTTCCTGACGGGTTTCAAATTGTCCGATCTGGATGCGGATAACGAATTTGCCATCCACCTTGGTCTGGGTCAAATAGGTGCGGCCATCGGCGTTGATAGCGTTGAGGAGTTTTAGATTGATCTCGTCGAGATCATCGCCCTCTTTCCCAAGATATCTGAATGAGAACAGAGACAGCATTGGCTGGGTGACGATTTCAAAATCCGGCAATGCTTCGATTTGCGTTGCAAGATTTTCAGCGTAGCTCACATGGTTGCGGATCATTTCGCCAAGGCCCGACAGGCCATAATAGCGAAGCAAGAACCATAATTTTAGCGCACGGAAACGACGACCTAGAGGGATCGACCATTCTGAATAATTGGTGACCGGATATTCATTATCCGTATCAAGGGTCTTTAGATATTCAGGGTGGATGGCGAGGGTTTTTGTGAGGCTTCCAGCGTCTTTGATAAAATGGGCGCTGCAATCAAACGGGGCGCCGAGCCATTTATGCGGGTTGAAAACGATGGAATCTGCATTCTCAATGCCCGGCCAATAATGCCTGAATTCCTCGCAAATCATTGCCGAACCAGCCCATGCTGCATCCACATGCACGTAGAGATCGTATTTCTTGGCAATTTTAGTGACGGCGATCAGGTCATCGGTTGCGCCAACGCTGGTGCCGCCGACGCAGGCAATGATGCCTGCTGGCAGATAGCCCTTGGCTAGATCATCCTCGATTGCTGCCTCAAGCTTTTCAGGATCAAGGGCGCGCAATTCGCCATGAACAGGGATGCGCACAAGATTATCTTCGCCAATGCCTGAAAACCAGATTGCCCGATCGATGGATGTATGGACTTGATCGGAGGAATAGACCCGCAACCGTTTTTGGCCGAAGAGGCCTTCCTTATTGCCTTTCCATCCAAGTGCACGTTCGCGCATGGTGAGGACTGCGGCAAGCGTTGCGGAAGAAGCTGAATCCTGAATGACGCCGTCAAAACCTTCTGGCAGACCGATGGCCTGACGCAGCCAATCCATGATGCGGGTTTCAAGTTCAGTAGCGGCAGGGGAGGTTTGCCACAACATGCACTGAGCCGACATGGCGGTGACGAGATAATCTGCAACCACGGCGGCAGGTGCAGCATTGGAAGCAAAATAGGCGAAAAAGCGTGGATGCTGCCAATGGGTCATGCCGGGCATGATGATCTCTTCGAAATCCTTGAAGATTTTTTCCATGGGTTCACCGGCTTCGGGCGGGGAGAGAGGCAGTTGCTTGATAATATCGCCGGGCTTTATGTCGGGGCGAACAGGAAAATCACCCACTTTGTCACGATATTCTGCGCCCCAATCGGCTGCTTTTCTTGACCATTCCTGAAATGATTTTATATCCACAAAGTTACTCCCATTTGCCTTTACGAATTTGTTATGGCGTGTCTTTTGAAAAAGCGCAAAACGATTTTGAATTATATTTAATGTGCAAATACAAATGCATGGAAAAAACCAGTATACGATTTGGCAAAACACTGGACAGTTCGGAGAAATTCAAGTTCTATTGTTGTTTACGGCTAATCTTTAGGTCGTAATTAATAATAAAATTGCCGGGGGAACGGCAATGTCGGGAGGACAATTTGGAAGTCGCACAGTTATTACTGGGTGGGATCGCTAGCGGTTGCATATANGGCTTGATCGCGCTTGGATTTGTGCTGATTTACAAGGCAACAGAATCCGTNAATTTCGCCCAGGGCGANATGATGATGCTTGGGGCATTTGTCACTCTGCAATTGGTCAATACCGACTATTGGGGGCTGCCGTTCTGGCTGGCTATTCCNCTGGCGATTATGATTATGGCNGCCATTGGCTACGCGCTGGAAGCGCTGGTTATCCGCAAATTATTTGGCCAGCCGCAGTTTGCNGTGGTNATNCTNACNATNGCCATTGGCTTTGTGTTGCGCTTTGTCGCGGGCTTTATCTGGGGCCATGANCCNCAATCGCTGGAGACGCCGTTTACCGGGGTTAATCTNCGNTTTTCCGGTCTGGTGATCGGCATGGACGAGGTTTTCGTCATTGGCGTGACGCTGCTTTTAACCCTGTTGCTCTATCTGTTTTTTGCCAAAACCAAACTTGGAATGGCGATGCAGGCGGCTTCGCAAAACCAGTTGGCNGCGTANTATATGGGCGTGCCGGTGAAGCGGATAAACGGGCTTGTCTGGGCCATTGCTGGCGGTACGGCAGCCGTTGCCGGTGTGATGTTTGCAGCACGTGGCGCGATTGATCCATCCATGGGACTGCTTGGTATTAAAGCATTTGCCGCGGCTGTGATCGGTGGTTTTGGCAGTCTGCCGGGGGCGTTGCTGGGTGGCTTGATTATCGGNATTATTGNACCGTTTGCCGCNCGTTATGGTGCNCCNGGTTACAGCCANATTGCGCCTTACGCCTTGATGTTATTGGTGNTGGTTTTNCGGCCAAACGGCATCTTCTCGCAAGTTCAAAGCAAGAAGGTGTANTCGGCCATGCGCATTCATTTCAAAACTAAATATGACGACGACATCAATCTTTTTGAAGATGGTCGCAAGATGTTTTGGTATGGCTTGCTCGTCGTATTGGCAATCTTGCTGCCGTTCATGCTGGATGAATATTTGCTCGGTGAAGCGGTCAATGTTCTGATCTGGGCGATTGCAGGAATGGGTCTGATGATCTTGGCTGGCCATACAGGGCAGGCGAGCCTCGGCCATGGTGCCTTCCTTGCTTGCGGCGCGTATATGGAAGTGTGGCTACAGAATAAAGGGGTTCCGTTTGTTCTGTCCTTGCCGTTGGCGGGATTGTTTGCCGGTATTGTCGGGGCGATTATTGCCATTCCCGCGTTAAAAATGTCNGGGATTTATCTGGCNATTGCGACCCTTGCNATGGGGGTGATTGCGGAAGANGTGATCATTTTGCTTGAACCTTATACAGGCGGCATTGANGGGGTGTTCATTGGCGCNTTCACTCTGTTCGGCGTGGAAATCGANCGNTATATCAANCCGGATAAATTCTANTGGACNTGTCTTGGCGTGGTGATCATNGTGACCTTTGGCTATGCNAATTTGCTGCGCTCATCNACCGGCAGNGCGTTTATGGCGATCAGGGATTCTGAGATTTCNGCCCGCGCNATGGGCATNAATGTGGCGCGCTTTAANACAATTTCCTTCGGGCTTTCCTGTTTTGTTACTGGATTAGCTGGAGGGTTGCTGGCGCANTATATGGGCGCATTCAANTATGAAGCNTTCCTGATTTTGATCTCNATCCAATTGCTGNTGATGATTGTGGTTGGCGGCATGGGCTCCATTCACGGAGCATTTTTCGGTGCTGCGGTTGTNGGTTTCTTGCCGCAAGTGGTGACGATGGTGCGGGAAGTGGTGACNACGGTTGCAATTCCCGGTCTTGATATGGGTATCTTTGCTTTGATCCTGATCACCATCATCATTGTGGAGCCGCTGGGACTTTACGGGCGCTGGATGAAAACCCGTATCTGGTTTGAACTCTTTCCGTTGGCGCGCCGCGATATGTTCCGTCGAAACAAGAGTTATTTGAAGACGGAGCGGATGAAATGAGCCTTCTTGAAATCCGTAACCTCACTAAATCTTTTGGCGGCGTTCATGCGGTCGATGATGTTTCTTTCGATGTGGAAGAGGGTGAAGTCTTCACCATTGTCGGGCCGAACGGTGCTGGGAAATCAACGATTTTTAATCTGATATCGCGGTTTTATGATGTGACCGACGGTACTATCAAATTTAATGATCAGGAAATTACCGACCTGAGATCAGATGAAATTGCTGGAATTGGCATTGCCAGAACATTTCAAAACATTGAATTATTTGATCATTCTACCGTCCTGCAAAACTTACTCGTGGGGCGACATACCAAACGGAAAACTTCTTTTATTGAGAATGTATTGTTCACGCCACGCGTTCGGGCCGAGGAGCGTGCCCATCGCCGGGCAGCGGAAGATGTGATTGAATTTCTTGATCTGCATGCCTATCGCAACAAGATGATTGCCGGACTTCCTTACGGGGTTCGCAAGGTGGTGGAGATCGGACGGGCGCTGGCTTGCGGACCAAAACTGTTATTGCTTGATGAACCTGCCTCCGGTCTTTCGGTTGAAGAAACGCAGGATGTGGCGTTCTGGATTGAAGATATGCAGAAGGATATGGGGCTGACCATTTTGATGGTCGAACACGATATGAGCCTCGTGACGCAGGTATCTGACCGGGTATTAGCGCTCAATAATGGCCAGATGCTTTCCATGGGAACGTCCGAAGAGGTGCAGTCTGATCCGAAAGTCATCGAAGCCTATCTCGGTGTGGAGGAAGTTGGCTGATGGCTGATAAATCTCCTGTTCTCGAAACCCGAAACCTTGAAGCCTATTATGGTGCTGTTATGGCTTTGCGCGGAGTTTCGATTGAAGTGCCGGAAGGCCAGATTGTCACCATTCTCGGGGCGAACGGTGCCGGGAAGACCACGCTTCTAAAAACTCTTTCTGGCGTGCTTGATCCTGAAAAGGGGCAAATCTTATTAAATGGCGAAGAGATACAGGGCATGGATCCTGATGCCATCGTCAAGCGTGGTATCGCTCAAGTGCCGGAGGGGCGGGAGGTTTTTCCGTTTCTCAATGTGGAAGAAAATTTGCGGATGGGTGCTTTTACCCGCTCGGATAACGAGGTCGAGAGTGATCTGGAAATGGTTTATTCCTATTTTC
>JAESSK010000125.1 GCA_016764155.1 Rhizobiaceae bacterium | reverse complement strand
GGCCAGGTTCCGCCTTTGGCAGGCTATGATTCGATCAAGGCCGAAGTGAAATACGGCGTCAATTCGCGCATTGATCTGCTATTGAGTGACGAGAACAAGCCCCTCACCTATGTTGAAATCAAAAACTCCCATTTGTTGCGCACCAAAGACCTGTTCGAATTCCCTGATTGCGTTACTGCTCGTGGTGCCAAACATCTGGTGGAGCTCGCAAATCAGGTTAAAGATGGCCACCGCGCGGTGATGTTATTTGTCATTCAACGCATGGATGGCAGCAAATTCAAACTGGCCCGCGATATGGACCCAAACTACGGGGTAGAATTTGATAGAGCGATCAAGGCAGGCGTTGAAGCCTATGCCATACGCTGCGAAGTGTCCCTAACAGGTATTCACGCCCGCGATATGATACCCATAGATGAGCCCGGATTGATGTCGTAAGTCCCCATAAACGAGGGATGTTTCAGCATGACGAGATCCAATGTCTCATAATCAAAAACTAGCTATTGAAGCATAGCATTGCTTTGAGGTATTAATGACGAAGATTTATACCATTCCAAGAGTTCAAAAATGCAGACTTATATCGATGCAACCCATGCACCGTTGAAAAATACCGGCGCAATCAAACTTTATGGCCCAGAGGGTTTTGAAGGCATGCGCCGTGCTTGCCAGTTAACCGCGAGTTGCCTTGATGAAATCGTGAAGCTCGTTGTTCCAGGCCAAACAACAGAAGCACTCGATAAATTCGTCTATGAATTTGGCATGGATCAGGGAGCCATTCCCGCCACGCTCAATTATCGCGGCTATACAAAATCCTGTTGCACCTCCATCAATCACGTGGTTTGCCACGGCATCCCCAATGAGAAACCGCTCAAAGAAGGCGATATCATCAATATTGATGTCACCTATGTACTCAATGGTTGGCACGGGGATTCAAGCCGCATGTACACGGTCGGCAAGATTAAGCGTGCTGCCGAACGTTTGATTGAGGTCACCTATAAATCTTTGATGCTGGGCATCGAAGCTGTGAAACCGGGCAATCATACGGGCGATATTGGTGCCGCCATTCAAACCTATGCCGAGGGAGAGCGCTGCTCTGTCGTGCGTGATTTTTGTGGNCACGGGCTTGGGCTGTTGTTTCATGACGCACCNAACATTCTNCATTATGGCCGCNCTGGCGAAGGCGTNGAATTCAAACCGGGAATGATATTCACCATCGAACCNATGATAAANCTTGGNCGNCCCGGCGTAAAAGTTNTGGGCGANGGNTGGACNGCNGTTACCCGCGATCGNTCCTTATCGGCGCAGTTCGAACATTCAATTGGTGTAACNGAAACCGGCTGTGAAATATTNACAACTTCACCNGCAGGCTTCACCATGCCCCCTTATCTCTAAGGGGCTTGTGCAGGGGATAACATGGCTGACGATAATCAGGGTTTTGGGGACAGCGTAAAACAGCATTATCTTGGACATCGCGATAGGTTACGGCAAAAATTTCGCGAAAACGGACGNAAATCCCTGGCTGATTACGAATTNTTGGAACTCATCCTGTTTCGCTCAATCCCCCGACGGGACACAAAACCTCTGGCAAAACAATTGCTTGAGGAATTTGGATCTTTNGCCGAAGTGATCAGCGCGCCCATGCACCGCCTTGAAGAGATTAACGGNCTTGGCACTGCCACCGTCACCGATNTNAAACTTATTCAGGCNGCCGCNTCAGAATTGNTCAGCGGCGNCATTCGTAAAAAACAATTGCTCNGTTCCTGGAAATCCGTGCTCGATTATTGTCGTGCCGCCATGGCATTTGAGGAAGTCGAACAATTCCGCATTCTGTTTCTAGATAAGAAAAACCAGTTGATTCGCGACGAGGTGCAACAAGTCGGTACAATCGACCATACGCCGGTCTATCCGCGTGAAATATTAAAACGTGCACTGGAACTTTCGGCAACTGCAATTATATTAGTTCATAATCACCCTTCAGGCGATCCGACCCCTTCNAATGCGGATGTGAAAATGACTAAAAAAATTGTTGAATTAATGACAAATGTTGGCATATCTGTGCACGATCATCTGATCATCGCCAGAGATGGTCACGCCAGCCTTAAAGGGCTGGGATTAATGTAATTTGCATACCCCACCCAAAGATTTAAAAAACATCAGAAAGCGATCCATCCAGTGAAAATGCATTTGGATATTCAACCTGAAATCCAGCAGGCATTGCGTAAGAATGAGCCTGTGGTTGCCTTAGAATCTACTATTATTACCCNTGGAATGCCGTGGCCAACAAATGTTGAAACAGCCTTGGCTGTTGAAGAGATCATCCGTGACAACGGNGCTCTACCCGCTACCATTGCGGTGTTGGATGGCAAGATCAAAATTGGCCTTGATGTGGAAACCATTGAGCGCCTAGCAAAAGAACAAGATGTGTTAAAACTCTCGCGCGCCGATTTAGCCTTCGCCTTATCCAACGGTAACCCCGGTTCNACNACNGTTGCTGCTACTATGATTGCTGCAGAACTTGCAGGCATTGAAGTGTTTGCCACTGGCGGCATTGGCGGTGTGCATATGGGAGCCTCTGATAGCTTCGATATNTCCGCTGATNTGGGNGAACTCGGACGNACCAATGTGATNGTCGTTTGTGCCGGACCAAAAGCAATTCTCGANATTCCAAAAACCCTTGAAGTTCTGGAAACCAACGGCGTGCCAGTGGTCGGTTATAATTGTGATGAACTGCCGGCCTTCTGGTCACGAGCGAGTGGCATCCCCGCCCCTTTGCGCTTGGATAGCTGTGACGACATCGCTAAAATGTGGAAAATGCGCCACGAACTGCGTCAACACGGTTCCATTCTTGTTAATAATCCAGTGCCTGCCGAAGATGAAATTCCCGCAGAGCAGATGGCCGCTTATATTACCCAGGCCATCGGCGACGCAAAAGCTGAAGGTGTTTCCGGCAAAGCTGTAACCCCATGGTTGCTTTCACGTATTTTTGAAATTACCGACGGAAAATCCCTCACAACCAATATCGCATTGATTAAAAATAACGCGAAGCTGGCTGCCGAAATTGCCGTTGCTTCTTGTGCCCTTAATGGCGGGAAACGTCGCAAGATCGGATTCACCCAATAAAAACATGTAGGAGCTTCCCATGACGACCATCAATCATGTCGTATTCGATATTGGCAAAGTACTGATCCATTGG
>JAESSK010000124.1 GCA_016764155.1 Rhizobiaceae bacterium | reverse complement strand
AGTGCAGCTAACCGATGAAATACCGCGCAACGCCACGGGTAAAATTCTCAAAACCAAACTGCGAGAATCCTTCGGCGACGTATTGCTGGCATAAGTGAGGGTTTACTCCCCTCGCCCCTTGTATTAAACCAAGGTCACTCCATCTTACGTAATGGTAAGAGCAAACAAATTATCAGAGGAAACACCCATGACCATTGAAGCAGCAGCAGAATCCATCCGCGCCAAAGTTGGCGATTCCAGCGGCCTTGGCGCAACCGTCAAATTTGATTGTGGCGATGACGGCTCCGTTTTCGTAGATGGCGCATCTACCCCAAACACAGTCACCACCGATGGCGGCGATGCAGATTGCACAGTATCTCTTGATCTTGAAACCATGAACGATCTGATTTCTGGCGATCTCGATCCAACAGCAGCTTTCATGCAGGGCAAAATCAAAGTCGATGGCGACATGAGTGTTGCCATGAAGCTCAGCTCAATTCTCTAAAGCGCTTAATAGCGGTTCCTCACGAATACTTTATTCGTGATCAATTGTTTATAAAATTTGATAAATCCAATCATGCCCGGAGCCACGCTTCGGGCATTTTTATTAGTGATTTCAAATAGATATAGAACATCTCCAAACCAATAACCGACCTCACGAAAGCGTTAATTGATAGTCATTGGCGAGTTTGATCAAACTGGCTCACCGATTTGGGAAATAATTACTTGGAGATTTTATACAATGAAACATACCGGAAAATCAGGCGCCACACTTGCTGCAGCAGCATTTGCATTGGCCATCACTGGTTCAGCAATGACCGTATCCACACCATCCTTCGCAGCTAGCAACATTCAGTGCTTCGGCGTAAATTCTTGCAAAGGCCAGAGCGCTTGCAAAACAGCTAAATCTTCCTGCAAAGGTTTAAACAGCTGCAGCGGTCAGGGTTTCCTTGAAATGACAAAAGCTGATTGCGCTGCAAAAGGCGGCACACTAACTCAGGGTTAATTCCCTTTAGTGTATATTAAAGATGAATTACTACTCGCCCGAGAAACCGGGCGAGTTTTTGCTTTCAACACCATACTGATTTATACGTGCCACCATGTTTAGCAGGAAATTGAACCATGGTTGAAAAGCCCCCCTTCCTCGGATTTGGCCTTGGGCTGAGACCTCAACATTATCCGGAAATCCTCGACGCCGATAAAGAATTGCCAATCGATTGGTTCGAGATAATTTCTGAAAACTACATGGTTGAAGGCGGCCGCCCGTTACAAATGCTTGATCGTATCAAGGAACGTTATCCTGTCGTCATGCACGGGGTTTCCATGTCGATTGCATCCACCGCGCCGCTGAACATGGAATATCTCGCAAGATTGAAAAAGCTGGCTGACCACGCCAATCCGAAATGGATTTCCGATCATCTATGCTGGACCGGTGTCCACGGCGTAAACCTCCACGATTTACTGCCCATTCCCTATACCGAAGAAGCACTTAACCATGTGGCCGGGCGTATATCCAAGGTTCAGGATTTCCTTGGCCGCTGCATCGCCATCGAAAATGTCTCGTCTTACATAGAGTTCAAAGAATCTGAAATGGACGAATGGACCTTCGTTTCAGAAATCGCCAAACGTGCCGATTGCTGGCTGCTATTAGACGTCAACAACGTGTTCGTCTCCGGCCAGAACCACCAGTTCGACGATGGTAACTTCATTGAACAAATCCCTGTCGAGCGTGTGGTGCAGTTTCATTTGGCTGGCCATAGCGAAGGCGAAGACGTCCTCATCGACACCCATGATCAGCCGGTTTGTGATGAGGTTTTCGAACTATATGAAAAAGCCCTGAAACGCTTCGGCCCGGTCTCCACCATGATTGAGCGTGATGATAATATCCCGCCACTGGCAGAATTACTGGACGAATTAAACCGCGCCCGCCAAATCGCTTCGGGCATTCTTTCGCCTGAACAATTGAAAACCGCGGCTTGATGGCCAAAAACCTCGTCGAACTTCAGTCGCAAATGCAAAGCGACATATTAAAACGCGAGAGCGGCGTCTTAAAACGCTTTTCCGTCCCCAAGCATACAACGGCTGAAAAACGTTTCGCCGTTTATCAAGACGCCTATCAGATACGCCTCGTCGAAGTTTTGTCGGAAGATTATGAAGTCACATGGAAATATTTGGGCGATGAGCAGTTTTACCAACTGGCCGTTGAATACATAAAAACCCACCCTTCAGACCAAACCAATATGCGCTGGTTTGGCAGGCATTTTCCAGAATTTTTGACCCAATCCCCACTCTCCAGCGATCATCCGGTTTTAACAGAAATAGCCTCAATCGAAAAAGCCCTCGACGACGCATTCGACGCCGCCGATGGTGATACTGCAACCATGGAAGATTTGGCCGCAATCCCGCCCGAGGTGATCAGCGATCTGACCTTCAAACTGCACCCTACCTGTCGCCTGCTTCGCCAAAAAACCAACGCCTTGGATATCTATATGGCACTGGTCAACGAACAAACGCCAGATCCTCTGGAGAGTTTTGACGAGACCAAATACACGCTGGTCTGGCGCAGTGATATGATGTGCCAGTACCGCGCACTCGATGCCGAAGAAGGCATGTTGGTCGATCTCATGCTTGAGGGAAAGGATTTCGCTCTAATGTGCGAAATGGCAGCAACCATGCAGGATGCTGATAGCGCCGCCTCAAGAGTTGCCGGACACATCACCAACTGGCTTCAATCACAGATGATTTCACAATTGATCTTTGCCAAATAGCGATCGTTCTATAAGCTCGAAAAACAATTTCGAGGAGCAGAACAATAATGAGCAGTAACGGATATGAAGAAGGCAGATTAAACTTGCCCTTTGTCGGTCATGCCACCTTCGGAAAACACCCCCCTTGTCTCGACTGGGACAAGATCGACGCAGACGTTGCAATTCTTGGCGCACCGTTTGATTTCGGAACCCAATACCGCGCCGGAGCAAGGTTCGGTCCCCGCGCAATCCGCGAAGCTTCCACGCTATTCTCATTTGGTCACGCGGGCGCCTATGACCATGAAGATGACGCCATTTACCTGCCCGGTAATGTGCGCATTGCCGATATGGGTGATGCTGATATCATCCACACCAACACCGAACAAAGCCACAAGAACATTGAATTTGGCGTACGCAAGGCGCTCGCCGCTGGTGCGCTGCCCGTTGTGCTCGGGGGAGATCACTCGGTCAACATTCCCTGTATTCGGGCTTTTGATGATCAAGAACCCATCCATCTGGTACAAATCGATGCCCATCTTGATTTTGTCGATGTGCGCCACGGCGTCACCAGTGGCCACGGTAACCCCATGCGCCGCGCTGCCGAACAAGACCACGTCACCGGCCTCACCCAATTAGGCATTCGCAACGTATCGTCCACGGCCAAAATTGGCTATGACGACGCCAGAGCGAGAGGTTCTGATATTTTATCCGTACGCCAATTTAGAAAACTGGGTGTCGAAGGCGTCCTTGCCCGCATACCCAGCGGCATACGTTATTACGTAACAATCGATATCGATGGGTTTGATCCTTCAATTGCACCGGGTACAGGCACACCAAGCCATGGCGGCTTCCTTTATTACGAAGTGCTGGAACTGCTCCAAGGCCTGACCAAACAGGGCGACATTGCTGGCATTGATTTGGTAGAAGTCGCCCCCGATTACGACCACTCAGGCATAACAGGATTTCTTGCCGCACAGATATTGCTCAATTTTCTGGGCTTCATATTTCATGAGCGCAATACGACATAAATTAACGCACGATTGCGCAAGCGAATTTTAATTCGTGCCTAAATTGGGTCCAGACCCTATGAAAACCAAGAGATATTGCCATGCAGAACTTTAATTCGATAGATCCAGAGACCCAAATGCAGCGCTTGATGCAGATTAAAAATGGCGCGAAGGCATGGTCGCCCTTTTCAGACGATGAAATGGATCGCAGACAAAATTACATGCGCGCCTATATGGCGGAAAATACCATCGATGCGGTTATCTTCACCAGCTATCATTGCATCAACTATTATGCAGGATTTCTCTATTGTTCTTTCGGGCGAAAATACGCCTGCGTCATTGATAGCGAAAACACCACCACCCTCAGCGCCGGTATCGATGGTGGACAACCCGCCCGCATGACCCATGGCGAAAACGTCACCTATACCGACTGGCGACGGGATAATTTTTTCCATGGCCTGCAGGAAATCATCAAACGATCCGCTGGCAATGGAATTCTGCGTATCGGCATTGAATTCGACCATTTAAGCATCGAATATTATGAGCAATTGGAAGCAGCCTTCCCCGAAGCGGAATTCATCAATATCGCCAACGCCGCTATGTGGATGCGCACCATCAAGTCGCCTGAGGAAATCCAGCTCATCACCACCAGCGCCCAAATCGCCAATCATGGTGGTAAAGTATGCATCGAAGCAATTCATGCTGGTGCCCGCGAAAATGAAGTGGCCCTTGCTGCAACCAACGCCATGGTCAAAAGGATCGCCGCCACCTTTCCCCGTGTTGAACTGATGGACACATGGACATGGCTCCAGTCCGGTATCAACACCGATGGTGCCCACAATCCGGTCACCAATAAAAAAATAAAATCCGGCGACATCCTTTCACTCAATTGTTTCCCGATGATGTTTGGTTATTACACAGCCCTTGAACGCACTCTATTTTGCGAACATGCCAGCGATGAACATCTGAAGCTATGGGAGATCAATTGCGAGGTGCATCGTGCCGGTCTTAAACTGATGCGCCCCGGCATTAAATGCAGCGACATCGCGAAAATGCTAAATGAACTGTATGAATACCATGACCTATTGAAATACCGNTCCTTCGGTTANGGNCATTCCTTCGGCGTACTTAGCCATTATTACGGACGNGAAGCCGGTGTTGAATTGCGTGAAGACGTCGACACTATATTAGAGCCNGGNATGGTCGTNTCGATGGAGCCAATGATCATGGTTCCGGAAGGTATCCCAGGNGCAGGAGGCTACCGTGAACATGATATTTTGGTTATAGAGGAATCAGGTGCAGAAAANATCACTAATTTCCCGTTCGGACCGGAGCACAATATTATNAAATAATCTTATTTTATGAGATTCTGTCTCAATCTATTCTGTTAAATTAATACAACGCACACAGAAAGTAGATTTAAACCACGGATTTTTTCGGTTTATGACGGTAATACGACAAAAAGCCCCCCTTTGGCATTGACCAATCATCGACAACAGGTTTCACTATTGCGAAGTAAAGGGAGGCGGGCAAAAACCAACTATAGATTGGGTTGCCCAAAAATAGAGTGACCATACATGGCCGCAAGTGACGCGTTCGTTCGTTTCGAAAAAGTTCAAAAAAGTTATGACGGTGAAATTCTCGTTGTAAAAGATTTAAATCTCG
The DNA here is from genome assembly GCA_016764155.1 of Rhizobiaceae bacterium. Lineage (GTDB taxonomy): Bacteria > Pseudomonadota > Alphaproteobacteria > Rhizobiales > Rhizobiaceae. Next base: position 2,280 of record JAESSK010000124.1, on the reverse strand, counting down.
ATATCGCAAAGGGTGAGTTTCTCACAACGCTTGGGCCATCAGGTTCCGGCAAGACCACCTGCTTGATGATGCTGGCAGGGTTTGAACCGGCCACCAACGGCGAAATTTACCTCGATGGTACATCGATAAACCACGTGCCGCCCCATAAGCGCGGCATTGGAATGGTGTTCCAGAATTACGCCTTGTTCCCCCATATGTCGGTTTCGGAAAACCTCGCTTTTCCGTTGCAAGTTCGCAATATGGGACAGGCAGAAACCGAAGAAAAAGTGCAACGTGCTCTGGATATGGTTGAACTTGGTGCCTTTGGCGATCGTCGCCCGGCACAACTTTCCGGCGGCCAGCAACAGCGCGTAGCCGTTGCCCGTGCCCTCGTCTTCGAACCTGATCTGGTTTTGATGGATGAACCTCTCGGCGCACTCGACAAGCAATTGCGCGAGCAAATGCAATATGAAATCAAGGACATACACGAACAACTTGGTGTGACCGTGGTTTATGTGACCCACGACCAAACAGAAGCATTGACCATGTCGGACCGGGTCGCGGTTTTTGAAGATGGTGTCATCCAGCAATTATCGACACCGCAGGAACTTTACGAAAACCCAAAAAACGCTTTCGTTGCCCAGTTCATCGGCGAAAACAACAGGCTGCTTGGCGTTGTTGAAAAGATCAATGGCAATGATTGCACCGTGAAACTCGACGATGGCACAATCATCAAGGCCGACCGGGTCAATGTGAACAGCGTGGGTGAACGCAGTTCTTTATCTCTTCGCCCTGAACGCATTGAGATCGACCCGCCGCAATCCATGGAAAACCAACTCACAGGTACCATTCAGGAACTGATTTATCTGGGGGATCACATTCGTGTTCGCATGAATGTCGCTGGCAATGACGAATTCATCGTTAAAGTGCGCAACCGCGCCGACAGGCGAGATTTGAGCAAAGGCCAGATAGTCAACATCGGGTGGAAATCCGGCGATTGCAAAGCACTGGATGTCCGCTAGCACATCAATTTGAATTAGTACCCCCGGCTATTGGCCGGAACCGGGTACATAATAGCCGTTTCATCCTTGATGAAACTAATTATAAAAAAAAGGGAGAACATTATGAAACTCACTAAACTCCTTGCATCAACCCTTGTAGGCGCTAGCCTACTTGCTGGTGCAACAGTTGCGAACGCCGGTGAAATCACCGTCGTATCCTGGGGCGGTGCATACACCAAATCTCAGGTTGAAGCCTATCACAAGCCTTGGATGGCAGCGACCGGCCACAACATCAAGTCAGAAGACTATAATGGTGGCGTCGCCGAGATCAAAGCTCAGGTTGAAGCAAGAAATGTTACCTGGGATATCGTTGACGTTGAACTTTCCGATGCGATTCGCGCATGCGACGAAGGCCTTTTGGAAACCATCGATGCTTCTACATTGCCAGACGGTGCCGACGGTACTGCTGCACAAGATGATTTCATCGAAGGCACATTGCATGATTGCGCAGTAGCAAACATCGTTTGGTCTACAATTTTTGCCTATGACAAAGAAAAATTTCCAACAGCCGGTCCTGAGACCATGGCTGATTTCTTTAATGTTGCTAAATTCCCGGGCAAACGTGGCCTTCGCAAAGGCGCAAAAGTGAACCTTGAATTTGCTTTGATCGCCGACGGCGTACCAGCCAAAGACGTGTACGAAGTACTTGCCACACCTGAAGGCGTTGATCGCGCATTCAAAAAACTCGACACCATCAAAGGTGACGTTGTTTGGTGGGAAGCTGGCGCTCAGCCTCCACAACTATTGGCAGATGGCGAAGTTTCCATGACGACTGCGTATAACGGTCCGTGACAAGACGCGATGCACCCGGCGGGAATCCTTGGTTGGAAGGTGAAATTGGAAATCAACAGTCTGGGCAAAGGCGCGCTCGACCAACAAGGCATTGCCAAAATCATCCCGGTCCTTGGTTGAATAGTCCTCGATCCCAAGACCGGTGCCGTCCAGCGATCCTCCTAGCGCGTGGACTTGACCAAGTACGATCTGGCCAACACTGGCGGTGCCGGTGGGCGCGGAAATGGTGATGTCGATCTGGTGACCGCTGTAACCAGGGATTCCGATAAACATGGCCTCGGTGTCATAGTCGCTGGCCCACGTGAAGTGACTGAACCAATCAACAATCTCGGTGGTGTCGATCAGGCTCTTGGTTCGGTCAAAAACCAAGTTGCTGCCTGCATCATAAATCTCAACTTGGACGCTTTCAGCATCAAGGCCAAAGAAAGCGATACCGGTTATCAGTGAC
>JAESSK010000123.1 GCA_016764155.1 Rhizobiaceae bacterium | reverse complement strand
TTCCGTTGGCGGTCTTGTTGGCATGATTGGTGGCCTCGGTGGTTTTATTCTACCCATCACCTTTGGTGTGATGAATGATTTGACCGGTGTTTGGACCAGCGTCTTCATCGGCATGAACGGCTTTGGCGCATCAGCACCGATTGCTGATCTGTATAAGCATTTCGGTATCACCGCTGAAGCCATTGTCACTGCGGCAAAATCGAAACTTGGCTAGCCAAACCCCGTTTGGTAATCTTTGTGACACATAGGTTTTATAAATAGGCAGGCATGATCTGCAGCAACAATATCGACTGGAGCTTTCAAAATGACAGTTAAAGTAGCAATCAATGGATTTGGCCGCATCGGCCGTAATATTCTGCGCGCCATCATGGAAAGCGGCCGCAAAGATATCGAAGTTGTGGCAATCAACGACCTTGGCCCGGTTGAAACAAACGCCCATTTAATGCGCTACGATTCAGTTCACGGCAAGTTTCCNGGTACCGTCACNGTTGATGGCNACACAATCGANGTGGGCCGTGGCCCCATCAAAGTGACAGCCATTCGCGATCCAAAAGACCTGCCTTGGGCCGACGTCGATATTGCCCTTGAATGCACTGGCTTGTTCACAGNACGTGACNAAGCNGCAGCCCATCTGGAAAACGGCTCAAGCCGNGTGCTGATTTCAGCACCGGGTGCGGGAGCTGATAAAACCATCGTATTTGGCGTCAATGATAATATCCTGACTACCCATGATCTGGTGGTTTCCAATGCATCCTGCACAACCAATTGTCTGGCCCCTGTTGCCTATGTTTTGAACAATGCCATCGGCATTAAAAACGGCCTCATGACAACCATCCATTCTTATACNGGCGATCANCCAGTACTTGATACCATGCACAAGGATTTGTACCGCGCNCGTGCNGCGGCCATGTCCATGATCCCAACCTCTACAGGTGCGGCCAAAGCCGTTGGTCTGGTATTGCCTGCACTAAACGGCAAACTCGATGGCGTTTCCATCCGCGTACCAACNCCGAATGTTTCCGTTGTTGATCTAACTTTCAACGCGGCCCGCGATACAACTGTCGAAGAAATCAATGAAGCCATCAAAACNGCCGCAGATGGCGAGTTGAAAGGCATTTTGGGTTACATCGATGAGCCNCTGGTCTCCACCGATCTAAATCATGATCCACAATCATCCATCCTCGCTTTGGACCAGACAAAAGTTCTGGAAGGCACCATGTGNCGCATCCTCACATGGTACGATAATGAGTGGGGCTTCTCCAACCGCATGGCCGATACAGCAGTCGCCATGGGCAAATTGATCTAGGCCGTCGCGATGGCCAATTTTAAAACCCTTGATGATGTTAGTGTTGCAGGCAAACGCGTTCTCGTTCGCGTAGATTTAAACGTGCCGATGGATGGGGGACGTGTCACCGACACCACTCGCATCACGCGNATNCTGCCNACCATTAACGAAATTTCCGNTCANGGCGGCAAGGTCATTCTGCTCGCCCATTTCGGNCGCCCCAAGGGGACNGTCAATNCNGAAATGTCGCTTGAACCCGTGGTTCCNGCACTTTCCAAATTGCTGGAAAAACCGGTGGNATTCGCAAAAAACTGCATCGGTTCTGAGGCTGAAACCGCCGTCAGCGCCATGAACAATGGCGATATTCTGCTNCTGGAAAACACCCGTTTTCATCCCGGCGAAGAAAAAAACGATACGGATTTCATTGCAGCTCTTGCAGCCAATGGCGACATTTTCGTAAGCGATGCATTCTCCGCATCCCACCGGGCACATGCTTCCACAGTCGGCCTCGCGCAGCATATACAGGCTGTCGCCGGACGGACCTTGCAATCGGAGCTACAAGCACTCGAAGCAGGCCTCGGTGATCCGAAGGCGCCTGTTATGGCACTGGTCGGCGGTGCTAAAGTATCATCCAAACTCGATCNACTGGGAAACCTCGTGGCNAAGGTCGATTGCCTCGTCATNGGNGGCGGCATGGCCAACACCTTCCTTGCAGCACAAGGCNTCAACGTCGAAAAATCCCTCTGCGANCATGATTTGGCTGATACCGCACTGGCAATTCTAGCCAAGGCAGAAGCAGAAAATTGCGAAATCATCCTGCCGGTGGATGCCGTGGTCGCATGGGAATTTGCAGCCAATGTCAAACATGAGACTGTACCGGTCGACGCTGTCCCTGCAGATAGTATGATCCTGGACGCCGGACCCAAAACCCTNGCNAACATTATCGAGTGGATNGAAAAAGCAAACACNCTGGTTTGGAACGGCCCCTTAGGCGCNTTCGAACTCACTCCNTTCGACCACGCCACCGTCGAAGCCGCCAAAGCGGCTGCTTCGCAAACTGTTGCAGGAAATCTNATCTCNGTNGCAGGTGGCGGCGATACGGTTGCNGCCCTAAANCAGGCGGGCGTGAGCAANGATTTCACCTATATCTCTACCGCAGGNGGTGCATTTTTNGAGTGGATGGAAGGCAAGGAACTTCCTGGCGTTGCGGTCCTAAAAGCTTAAGCGCAGGCAAACCCTTCAATTAATACTGAATTTCAACTATCTCTATTTACGCTGGAATCAGATATCCTGACTTTCAATCGATTAAACACATTTCAATCGTTTCGTATTGCGGCACACCAATTGTCAGATGGTCGATCCTCGCCCATAACAAATCTCAATCGGTGAGGCTCACAATCGTGATTCTCCCAAACATAATCTTGACCCTTCGAGGAATTTTTCCATGAGCAGCGACAAAATCAAATCCATTCTCGCCAATTATGAATCCGACAATCCCGGCACCAAAGCAAACCTCTACAGGATGCTGACCACCGGTCGGCTGGCTGGCACCGGTAAAATGGTAATCCTTCCTGTCGATCAGGGCTATGAGCACGGACCGGCAGCAAGTTTCGCGCCAAATCCTGCCGCCTACGACCCGCATTACCTCTATAAGCTGGCATTGAAGGCCCAATTGAACGCATTTGCTGCTCCTCTTGGCCTGCTCGAAACCGGCGCAGATACTTTCGCCGGTCAAATCCCACTCATCTTGAAACTCAACAATGCCAACGGCCTTTTCCCGGCCGGTTCGCCAAAAGATCAGGCCATCACCGGCAGCGTTGCAGACGCCATCCGCATTGGTGCCTCGGCCATTGGTTTCACCATGTATCCGGGTTCAGAAAAATCCTACGACATGATGGAAGAAGTCAAAGATCTGATCCGTGAAGCCAAATCACACGGCATTGCATCTGTCGTTTGGTCTTACCCACGTGGTGGCGATCTGGCCTCTTCCGATGAAACAGCGGTAGACGTAATTTCATACGCAACCCATATGGCAGCCCTCCTCGGCGCGCACATCATCAAAGTGAAAATCCCCGGCGATCACTTCAAAGACGAAAAAGCCAAAGCCATGTACGCCGAAAATGGCATCGCGACAGCAACCGCAGCCGAGCGTGTCGCCCACATCGTTCAATGCGCCTTCCAAGGCAAGCGCATGGTGGTATTTTCTGGCGGTGGCAAGAAGGGCGCAGACGCAGTATTTGAAGATGCTCAGGCAATCCTCAAAGGCGGCGGCAACGGTTCTATCATNGGCCGNAATTCCTTCCAGAGAAGCATGGANGATGCCTGCGACATGTTNGGCAAGGTAATTGATATTTACAAATAGCCGATAGCTTCCTAGTTTGGCCTGATGGTCACTAGAGTAGAATCCCTATACACATGGTTATCCCTGCCAATCTATATTTGGCAGGGCCTCGCAGTGCGCAAAAAAACCGAGCGCATGGAACCGCCCACATACGCCAAAGTTCCTCCGATAAAGGGCAAGGGCGTACCTATTCGTATTTTGATAATCGGCGATTCTTCAGCTGCCGGTGTCGGCGTTGACGATATCAATCACAGCCTAGGCGGGCATCTCAGTAGGATTCTCAACGAGAAATCAGGCCGTCCGACTTCGGTCCACATTTCCGGCAATAACAGCGCCACCGCAGGCGCCTTGCGCGACCACGTAGTGCCAAACCTTGCCCGNGAAGAATATGATTATATTTCGCTCAACATAGGCGTGAATGACGCCAAGAATTTTCACACCGGCAAACGCTTCTGCAAAGAATTCGGCACGCTTCTATACGCGCTTCAGGCGAGGTTCCCCCACGCACAGCTTATCTGGGGCGGGGTGATTGATATGNAAAATGTTCCGGCCCTCACCGCTCCCCTCAATAAAATTCTGAGCATTCGCTCGCGCATCCTCGATAGAAACGGCAAAATATTGTGCGAAGAACGCGGAGCCTTGGCACCAAAGTCCAACTGGAAAGTCATCCCGGAGAATTTCGCCCGTGACGGTTTTCATGCCAGCTCGCTCGGCTATCAGCGCTGGGCCGATGAACTTTCCGATTACATTCTTTCAATTGAAAAAACGCGTGCAGAGGANTCCCCAACATGAACTCGACCTATCACGAAATCTATGCAGGCTGGAAANCAGATCCNGAAGGGTTTTGGGCNGAAGCTGCNAAAGAAATCGACTGGTTTTCCAAATGGGACAAGGTCTTTGATGAAACAATGGGCATTTATGGCCNCTGGTTCCCCGGTGCCACCTGTAANACCTGCTATAATTGCGTGGANCGCCANGTAGAGAATGGCCGCAAGGATCAAGCGGCAATCATCTATGATAGCCCGATCACCGACACCAAACGGACCTACACTTACGGCGAATTGCTCGTCGAAGTTCAGGCCTTAGCCGCTGTCCTCAAGNAAAAAGGCGTNGGCAAGGGCGATGTGGTNTTGATTTATATGCCGATGGTGCCNGAAGCAGCNATTGCCATGCTGGCCTGCGCCAGATTGGGCGCGATCCATTCCGTNGTCTTCGGCGGCTTTGCTCCAAATGAACTAGCCACCAGAATAAACGATTCCTCGCCAAAAATGATCATCTCNGCCTCCTGTGGCATAGAACCNGGNCGCATCATTGCCTATAAGCCCCTNCTCGANGAGGCCATNGAACTATCCAGTGAAAAACCNACNGCNACCTTNATCCTGCAACGNGANCAACAGACCTGCGAACTGATTGAGGGGCGTGATTTCGACTATAAAGCCGAAACCGATAAAACCCGNAGCGCCGGNACAAGNGTCCCTTGCGAACCNGTNGCCGCCACCGACCCGCTTTATATCCTTTANACCTCTGGTACCACNGGCGAACCCAAAGGCGTTGTACGAGACAATGGCGGCCACATGGTNGCGTTAAAATGGTCGATGAAAGCCATTTACGACATCAACCCGGGCGAAACCTATTGGGCGGCCTCTGATGTGGGCTNGGTAGTAGGGCATTCCTACATCACCTACGGCCCCTTGCTCCATGGCTGCACCACGATTTTTTATGAAGGAAAACCGGTCGGAACGCCCGATGCAGGGGCATTCTGGCGTGTCATAGAAGAGCACAACGTCGTCGCCCTCTTCACCGCACCTACAGCCTTCCGCGCCATCAGACGCGATGACCCAGACGCAAAGCTGATGGCAAATTACGATCTTTCCAAATTCCGCACGCTATTTCTGGCCGGAGAACGCGCCGACCCCGATACAATTCAATGGGCGGAACTCCATCTCGGCGTTCCCGTTATTGATCATTGGTGGCAAACGGAAACCGGCTGGACCATTGCCGGAAATCCGATCGGCCTCGGCATATTGCCTGTCAAATACGGTTCATCTGCCGTACCGATGCCCGGCTATGATGTGCAGATATTAAGCGATGAAGGGCGCCCGATAAAAATCGTCGAATTGGGCAATGTGGTTGTTAAACTTCCCATGCCGCCATCGTGCTTTCCAACTCTTTGGAATGCCGAGGAGCGCTTCAGAGAAGCTTATTTGGAAGAATTTCCAGGTTTTTATAAAACAGCCGACGCAGGTTATATGGATGAAGATGGCTACCTCTTCATCATGGCCAGAACCGACGACATCATCAATGTAGCTGGCCACCGCCTCTCAACTGGTGGCATGGAAGAAGTCGTCGCCGCCCATAAAGACGTGGCAGAATGCGCCGTTATCGGCATTGCTGATAAATTGAAGGGGCAAATCCCCTGCGGTTTCTTCATACTCAATGCAGGCGTTGAAAAAGATGATGAAAAAATAGAAAAAGAAATCATCGCCCTGGTGCGAGAGAAAATCGGCGCGGTCGCCGCCTTCAAACTGGTAATGTCGGTGCCAAGATTGCCCAAGACTAGATCAGGGAAAATCCTGCGCGGCACCATGCAAAAGATCGCCGACAAAGAACCATGGAAAATGCCCGCAACCATTGACGATCCGGCAATACTAGAT
>JAESSK010000122.1 GCA_016764155.1 Rhizobiaceae bacterium | reverse complement strand
GCTGAACAAGGCTCATCCATCAAAATAACTTTGGGTTCAACGGCAATGGCGCGTGCAATGCAAAGGCGCTGCTGCTGTCCGCCGGAAAGGCCGGTACCCGGATCATCAAGGCGGTCACGGACTTCTTCCCAAAGGCCCGCTTTTGTAAGGCTGCGTTCGACAATATCCTTTAATTCACCTTTGGTTTTGACCAGATGGTGAATGCGCGGGCCGTAAGCGACGTTTTCGAAGATTGATTTTGGAAACGGGTTTGGCTTTTGAAAAACCATGCCCACTTGCGCGCGCAAGGATACCACATCGACTTTGGGATCATAAATATCCTGTCCGCCGATTTTGATCTCGCCTTCAACCCGGCAAATATCGATCAGGTCGTTCATGCGGTTTATGCAGCGCAAAAAGGTGGTTTTGCCGCAACCGGACGGGCCGATGAGCGAAGTGACCTTATTGGCAGGAATATCCAGTGTGATACCGTTTAACGCCTGTTTGTCGTCGTAATACACGTCCACATTACGGGCGGTGATTAGCGGTTTAGTTTCCATTGCGGGAACCCCAACATCGGAATTTTTCTTTTCGGCAGCTATGTTCATGTTCATCTCTTAAAATCTCTGCTCAAATTTACGACGCATAATGATTGCAACAAGGTTCATTAGTACCAAAAATACCAGTAGAACCAAAATTGCAGCGGAAGTTTTTTCCATGAAGCCGCGTTCAGGACTGTCGGCCCATAGGAAAATCTGCACTGGAAGGGCTGTAGCCTTATCAAGAACGCCAGTTGGGATATCTACGATAAAGGCAACCATGCCGATCATCAACAAGGGTGCGGTATCGCCAAGTGCGCGGGCCATGCCAACGATGGCACCGGTTAACATACCGGGAAGGGCCAGTGGCACCACGTGGTGAAAGGCTGCCTGAACCTGGCTTGCGCCTATGCCCAATGCAGCTTCGCGAATGGAAGGCGGCACGGCACGCAANGANGCGCGCGATGCGATGATNATGGTGGGCAGTGTCATCAGCGACAANACCATGCCNCCCACAAGGGGNGACGAGCGCGGTAGGCCGAANACATTCAAAAATACCGCAAGACCTAAAAGGCCAAATACAATGGAGGGAACNGCAGCAAGATTGTTGATGTTAATTTCAATCAAGGTGCTCCAGCGGTTCTTTTTGGCNAATTCTTCCAGATAGATCGCTGAAAAAATTCCGATTGGAAAGGACAATAAGAAACAAACTGAAAGGCTCAAGGCAGAACCCATAAAAGCACTTAAAATGCCNGCCAGTTCAGGCTCTCTGGAATCGCCACCGGTGAAAAACCCGCTATTGAAGACTTTCTCCAAATTGCCGTTTTTCTGGATTTCATCTACCCATGCNATCTGNTTGTCGCTGAATTTACGGGACTTTTCTTCAATGGACGTGTCAACATTTCCCTTGATGTACATGTCTACATCGTCGGAAGCTGTGAACCAGATTTTCGTGGTTTTGCCTATCAGTGCCGGGTTCTCAATGACCATCTTTTGTAGTTCAAAGGAGGCATAAGGATTGACGAGGCCGTAAAGCTTGCGTTTATCGCGGCGCTTCTTTACGTCCGGAAATGTGTTGCGGAGTGCCTTTTTGACGATTGCACCGTAATTTGCGGCTTTCAGGTCGTTTAGGTCGAACTCGTCNGAAGGTAGTTCGATCTCTAGTGCCANACGNGTTTGTGTGAAGGCACCGANGCCCTTGATCGTAATGGAACCNACCATGAGGAGCAGGAAGCCCAGTGCAATTATAATCGATCCCAAACCATACCACTGAAAGCGTTTTTCAGCGGCGTGGCGGCGTTTCAATGCGGGGGTTTGTACGGTAAAATCAGTCATATTGCTCACTGAAATGGTTGACAATTTTCTGAGCGACAATGTTCAGAACTAAAGTAATGGTGAAGAGAAGCAGGCCNAGGGCAAAGGCTGAAAGGGTTTTGGCACTTTCAAACTCCTGATCGCCCGTGAGCAATGCCACGATTTGTACGGTGATGGTGGTTACTGCCTGTAGCGGGTTGGCGGTAAGNTTTGCGGCCATTCCNGCGGCCATAACCACGATCATGGTTTCGCCAATGGCCCNTGAAGTTGCTAGCAACAGNCTGCCGGCAATGCCNGGAAACGCTGAAAGCAATACGACTTTTCGGATNGTTTCNGACTTGGTNGCNCCAAGNCCGAGNGACGCATCGCGCAGNGATTGAGGAACCGCNTTGATCACATCATCGGAAAGNGACGAGATCAAAGGAACAATCATTATGCCCATAACGAGGCCNGCTGCCAACGCNCTTTCGGANGCAACTTCCAGCCCTAATTCCGTNCCGGTCCAACGTATCATCGGGGCAACGGTNAAAGCTGCAAAAAANCCGTAAACAACTGNGGGAATNCCAGCNAGAATTTCCAGCAGNGGTTTNACAATATTACGGGTGGTGGGGGAGGCGTATTCGGCCAGATAGATGGCTGANGCCAGNCCGAGCGGCGTGGCAGTTGCCATGGCAATGGCNCTAATCAGCAAAGTACCTGTGATAAGCGGTATGGCACCAAAAGAACCTTCCGCTCCCACTTGATCTGAGCGAATAGCGGTTTGTGGGCTCCATTGGGTTCCAAATAGGAAATCCTGCAAGGANACCAGCTGGAAGAAGCGATAAGCCTCAAANGCCAGCGNTAAAACNATGCCAATGGTGATGANGATCGCGATNACCGANCAGGCNACCATGGTTATCCGGATCAGATGTTCCAGAGGNCGCGGNCCGCGGGTGTTTGTGATATTAATGTGCTGCAATTTACACTTACTCCGAACGCCCTAAAACCAGCGCAATGGGTTACAGATGAGCCATACTGGAGTTATGTAACAGTTTTATGACAGCCTCCCGAAGGGGGCTGTAGAATGTTTGCACTCGCGGCGTATCTTCGCTTACGCTCAGGCCTGCGTGGGCGCGGCGCATTAGCGCCGGTCGCTTTTCGCTCCCCGCCTTTGGCGGGATTGCTACGGGGAGAATCGAGCGAGGGAACGATTCGGAAAG
>JAESSK010000121.1 GCA_016764155.1 Rhizobiaceae bacterium | reverse complement strand
AATGAATTGGTGGGGCGTTTGAACCGTCATTTTGGTGACAGGGCGCAACCATCTTCGCTTAGTGAATTGCCGGAACTTTCAGCAACACTGGATGGTGTGGTCAATGCAACACCTGTGGGCATGGCAAAAATTCCCGGATGCCCGTTTCCCAAAGAACTGATCGCTGAGCGACTATGGGTTGCCGATATTATTTATTTCCCGCTTGAAACCGAGCTTTTGAAAACCGCCCGCAATCTTGGGTGTCACACGCTTTCCGGCTCTGAAATGGCGGTTTATCAAGCCCTTCATGCGTTTGAATTATTTGCCGAACTTCACCCAGATGAGGATGCGATGAAAGCAAGCTTTGCTGCCTATGAAAATTAAGGGTGAACCGGGTTATTTAAAGAAATAACGCAGAGACGACCGAGAATAATAGCAAGATTGCAAAACCGATATTGATGATCCTGCTGGTTCTTTCCTGTCTGAAATAGGGTGTGAGGGCTGCCCCTAAAAGCAACCATGATATATTGACGGCGATGATTACCAAAAGAAGCACACCGGCCTTGAAAACGCCTTCGACCCATAAATTATCCGAGATCAAAACTGCACTTGAAAACAGCGCCGCCATCGCCGCATAGGCTTTGGGGTTTAGGATTGAAATCATTACACCTTCGAACCATTTAGGGTCGGCAATGGCCTCACTATTTTCTTTAAGAGGCGGTGCTGTTGCGATTTTATAGGCGAGGTAGATGAAATAAACCGCCGCAAGGGTGATGACGGCTGGTGCGACCATTGGAATTGCAAATAATAGTCCAGAAATGCCTGATCCGACCGCAATGATAACCAGCACCATGCCGAGATTTAGCCCCAACATATATCTAAAGCCACGCTTGCGCCCAAACGCAGAACCCACCGCCGCCAGACTTAGGGTGTTAGGCCCGGGGCTACCTGTAAGCGCCAGAGCAGCCAGTAAAAAACCTGCCAGTCCTTCCATCATGCCTCCGATATCGGTGTTCACTGGATAATATGGTGAAGGCCTGTTCGTTGCAACATGGATATTCTGGTAAATTTATCCTTCAATGGAACTGCGTATAATTCCGGTTGCGTTTATGCTTTTTCACACCAGAATGTGTACATGCCGGCCCCGTATGACGCAGGAACTGAAGGAGATCGGCTTACATGTTGATTACTGACGCGTAGGCCGTTTGATGCGTGACAATGGCTTCTACAATCCGCCCAGACGCCACTCAACATTGGGAGGAAAAAGCCCAAGCCAATTCGAACAAAAAGCAGCCTAAACGAGAACAGGATGCGGAATTAATACGTTACAAGTCCAAAAACTATTTCAATATATGAGCACCCAAGACTGCGTAGTCAAAACCATCTGCGCGCCCACCTAAATGCTTGGCCAAGAAACGTTCTATTCTTCGCATAATGATTATTCTTTGTTTCCAACCCCAGTTACGTGCCTGATGTCCAGCTCCTTTAAGCAGGACATATTCGACCGGGGCCTTATGTTTTTTTAGTGCCTCAACCATACGTTCGGCCTGATTGCGTATCACCCGCACATCATTGGTTCCTTGAATGATGAGCAGTGGGTTTTTCAATTTGTCGGCATGGCTAAGGGGTGAGCGGTCGGCAATCTCTTTCCTAACAACAGGATCGTCAGGATTACCTATATATTTTCGATACCAGTCTGACCATCCGCGCCAATATACCGGCACTTCCTGTAACATAGAGACGATGTCACTTATTCCATTTATGTCGATACCGGCAGCATATAAATCGGGATTACGCGTCATAGCAGTCAGTACTTTCAGGCCGCCGAAGCTNCCTCCAAATACNGCAANTTTTGCAGGGTCGGCAATGCCTTCATCAACAGCCCATTGGCGGGCATCNGTGATATCTTGATCCATTTTTCTAGATACTTCACCAATTGCNGCTTCCCTGAATTTTCGACCATAACCTGATGAACTTCGATAATTCACATCTAAAACAACATAGCCGCGATTATTAAGAAAAGCTCTAAACCTACTCCATCCCCAATATGTCCGCGCCGTTGGTCCACCATGAATAATAATAACCATCGGCGCCGGGCCATCTACGCCCATGGGAACCGAAACAAAGGCTGGAATTGACAGTCCATCCTTGGCTTTGATGAAAACTGGTTTGACCGGTGATATCTGATCGCGATAACGGGCAATGTCCGGCTTGGATATCGAAGTAACGGCGCCTGAAGANCGATCAATTAGTTTNGTNTCANACCCTGCCTCGGCTTCCTGAATGGTTACGAGCAATTTCGACATATCATGTGTGGTTGAAACNATATGAACCGCTGAATTCTTNGGCNGCGAAAGTTTNTCGATTGTGGANTTNAAGGTTTCGTNGAANAATTTNNGCTCCTGATAACCGGGGCTCAACATNGCCATCATTGGCATTTGAGTTTTGGTGTCCATTAGCACTCTGCCATAATCAACGGCTGGGTGTTGATCGATGATTTTCTGCATACCATTTTTCAAATTAANCCGAACCAATGCAGATTTATCCCAACCTATATTGGATATCGCATAAGCAAATTGCTGTTCGTCCGGCTCACTTATCGGTTGGAATATATCTTCAAATGTGCCGTGCATCACTTCACGCCATTTATCATCTTCGCGCATTTCAAATCGCCAATCGGCTCCGCTCACAAACCGGGTACGCGCGAAAATATTGCCNTTNCGNGTAACGTGCCATTTTACGCCGTCTTCAACGCTTAGATCCATGGCTTCAGTNTGGCCACTCTGAAGATCCAGCCTGTAGAGATCAAACCGCGAGCGGTCCCGGCCNTTATGAGCGATCACAANTGTGGAGCTTTCATCTTGCGGTACTTTGTATAGATATGATTTNACATCCCGGCCAAAATNGTAACTGTGGGGTTCAGCGTTGGGATTGGCCGTATCGATGGAAACNAGAATGTCATTCTCCCAGCCATCGCGGTCCGCCTGATAAATCAAATAGCGACTATCGCTGGACCATGAATATCTTCGCACTTCATCCTTGGTATGAAAAATGGCCGTTGCATTTCCCTCGAGTGANTTTACCCAAAGTGCNGGTTTCAACCACTTTGATTCCAACCANGATAACTTGTTACCATCTGGAGAAATTTGATATCGCCAGCGAGAATCGCTGTTTGCNTATAATGCTCGAAGGGGAATAATTTGAGGNAGATCAGCTTTGGNTAGCTGCGGATGGGTNACGGCGATNGGTCGAAAAACCCAGAANAGNGTTATAGTTCCAATGATAACCANNAANNAAACGGCATACATTATTCGTTTAANCATCAAGAAAATCCATTTTTACTGNTTTTATCCAGAATAANNNANANTACANCNTNNTTTTCACTTTAACTTATCTTTGGGTNTTTCGTAAGAGGCTTGTCACNTCCNCGCACCNTGCAATCTGCGAAATTGTANAANTGAACAAANTCTACTGCACTTNAGCTCAGATAGCTCAAACCAGACNTATGGNTTAACCGCCAATGGGAGCNGTCATCCCAGTTGNTTGANAAACGTCAANTTTGGGGAAAAGCNGACATTCGCTGCCAATGAAANTGCAGTGCGCATTGCTGAAAAGAAGCCATTTCATCCTAGTGGCAAAACATACCANCANCCNATCACNTTGTATGAAATCAGCANAAATTCNTCATTTATCGTCAAAAAGCCGCCAAAAAGTACATGTATTGAATGGAAAAATACTAGACNAAANTGCGCTTCAGTTCGAGCATACGGCNCATGCGCACAATGCGCTTGCTCCAGGGAGGATTAGAATGACCTTACTATACAGAACAGCGTTGGGTGTGGCTCTTGCCGCTTCAACCGCAATCTCAGCCTCAGCGGCGGAACTTACAATTGCGATCGTGAACAACGGCCACATGATCAATATGCAAAAAGTTGCTGAAGCNTATACCAAGGCCACCGGCNTGAAACTGAAATGGGTTTCACTGGAAGAAGGCGTGCTGCGCGAGCAAGTAACGTCCGATACNGCAACAGGTGGCGGTCAATACGACGTTATCAATATCGGTATGCAGGAAGCTCCTATCTGGGGTGCAGCTGGTTGGATTGAACCGTTGAAATTCGGCGCGGATTACGACATTGATGATTTGCTACCTGCAATTCGCAATGGACTCTCCCACAAGGGAGTTCTCTATGCTGCGCCATTCTATGGTGAATCGTCTATGGTCATGTATCGCAAAGATTTGACCGACGCTGCTGGCGTAAAAATCGTTGATAACGATTCTTGGGACAACATCAAAGCTGTCGCAGCCGCGATCCACAACCCAGATGCTGGCATTTACGGAGCGTGTCTGCGTGGTAAGCCAGGTTGGGGCGACAACATGGCGTTCGTTACTACAGTCGTGAACTCTTTCGGCGGCGCTTGGTTCGACAAAGACATGCGTCCGACCATCGACACCGATGAGTGGCGTGCTGCTATCAACTTATACGTTGAATTGCTCGGGAAATATGGCCCTCCAGGTTCGGAAGGCAACTCGTTCAACGAGATTTTAGCGCNCTACAATGAAGGTAAGTGCGGCATGTGGATTGATGCCACTATTGCAGCATCTTTCCTAAAAGTAGACCACGTCGCATATGCCCAGTCGCCAAACGCCGGAAACCCGGTTGGTGCAAATTGGCTATGGGCTTGGGCAATGGCTGTTCCGACGGGGTCGCCAAATTCCGCTGAAGCTCAAAAGTTCATCGAATGGGCGACATCGAAAGAGTATATCAAAGCTGTTGCTAACCACCCAGATTTTGGTTGGGGCAAAGTGCCAACTGGTACGCGCAGTTCGACATACGCCTATCCTGAATTCCAGGCTGTCGCTGGCTTTGCTGCGGCTGAAAAGGCTGCCATCGAATCCGCTGCTCCGGCTGCAACAGACTTGAAGCCATATGTTGGTGTTCAGTTCGCTGCTATCCCCGAGTTCCCAGAGGTTGGCGGTGCGGTTGCACAGGAAATAGCTGCAGCTCTTTCTGGTGCCAAGTCAGTAGATGAGGCCTTGAAGGCATCTCAATCTGCTGCGAACGCTATCATGCGTGAAGCTGGTTACTTCGACTAGGCTTCAGTGATTGAGGAAAGGCCAGACGGAAGTTTGTCCGGCCTTTCCTCCCAATAGATTTATCAATTCTTGGCTTGCGCGGAAGGCATTGGTGCCATTGCATACCAATTGATCATCCGCCTAACTCAAGTTCAATACCCCGTTTGCATTGAAACGAATTGAGAAGAACCATGTCCCAGAGATATCTCCCCCGGCTCCTACAAGCCCCAGCTGTTGTGCTCTTGTTGCTATGGATGTTGATCCCACTTGGCATGACCCTGTATTTTTCGTTCATTCGGTACGTCTTGAACAGTCTTCGTCGACCTGAATGGACCACGCCAACCCTCAGCAACTGGCGCGGCTTTGGGAATTACGAATACGTACTCTTTCACGCAAAAGATTTTTGGTTTGCGGTGCAAAACAGCATGTTCATCGTGATTAGCATCCTCTTTTTGACAGTGGTGATGGGGTTGGCCATTGCTGTTCTTATCAATAGGTCATTTCCTGGGCGTGGCATTGTCCGAGTTCTTCTCATTTCCCCGTTTTTCGTAATGCCCGCGGTTAATGCTGTGCTTTGGATCAACATGATACTCGACCCAGTTTTGGGTCTTAATGGGCTGGCCGTCGAAGGCATAAACGAACTGGTGAATGGCTTAAGAGACTTCCCAGTTCTCGGTGGATTTTTCTCATTGTGGCCGGAATTTCAGCCAATATCTTTCCGCGCAACCCAAACAGCAGCCTATGCAGTGATTATGATGGTAACGTGGCAATGGACGCCCTTTGCTGTTCTCATCTTCATGACATCATTGCAGTCAGAAGATCAGCAGCAAAAGGAAGCAGCGGTTCTTGATGGTGCGAATGCCTGGTCGCAGTTCCGCAATATGACGCTACCGCATTTGGCTAGACCCATCGCCATTGTGGTGATGATCCAATCGATCTTCCACCTATCGCTTTATGCTGAAATTGAAATCGTGAGCAGAGGCAACGGGAACAAGAACCTGCCTTATCTAATTGGNGAGTTTACATCGAATAATATTGGCGCAGCGAGTGCCACTGGCATTTTAGCCGTCATCCTAGCGAACATCGTAGCCTTCTTTTTGCTGCGTATGGTCGGCAAAAACTTGATGGATTGAGGAGAACAAGACAATGGCAATCGTCACACAAAAATCCAAACTTGGAGAAATTTTATGGCCTGCACTGGCGTGGACCGTCGCGCTCATCTTTTTCTTTCCCATTTTCTGGCTGGTTTTTACCAGCTTTAAAACGGACGCTGATGCGGTGAAGCCAGAACACCTATTCTTTTTCACACCGACGCTTGAAAACTACCTGAACATGACGGAAAATTATGACTATTGGCGTTTTGCAATTAATTCGGTCATTACCTCAACATTTGCGACGGTTTTTGCATTGTTCGTGGGGATTCCTGCCGCATATGCCATGGCATTCAACCCAAGTCGTCACACCAAAGATATTCTTGTTTGGATGCTATCAACGAAAATGCTTCCGGCAGCAGCCGTGCTCTATCCGATGACATTTTTGACCAAGAATTTCCTCAATATNTATGACACCCATTTCCTGATTATTCTGGTGCTTTGCCTAATCAATCTGCCCATCGTAGTTTGGATGTTGTTCACTTATTTCAAGGAAATCCCGAAGGAAATCATCGAGGCAGGGCAGATGGATGGGGTGAGCACTTGGGGGGAGATCAAAGACATACTCTTGCCGCTTGCATGGGGTGGTGTCGTATCCACAGCGCTTTTGTGCTTCATATTTTGTTGGAACGAGGCCTACTGGACCGTTCGTCTCACCACCACTGAAGCNGCAACACTGTCAACCTTGATTGAGGGTAACCGAGCCCCAGAAGGGTTGTTCTTCGGCCGACTTTCCGCGGTGTCTGCCGCAGCAGTGGGACCNATCATCGTCCTTGGATGGTTCTGNCAAAAACAACTTGTTCAAGGCCTTACGTTTGGAGCAGTGAAATGACTTTTGATCCNGCACCCACAGACCTNACGGGTAAAACCTGCCTTGTGACCGGTGCCAATGGGGGTATTGGAACGGCCACTGCCGAGCATTTTGCNGCACTAGGCGCAAAGGTTCTAACGACTGACCTTGGTGATACATTTTCAGGCGATTGCGAAACCGAGCATCACGCTTTTGATCTTCTCGATCCAGAAGGNCTTGAAAGCTGTGTGTCTATGATCCGCGACGCAAAACCNAATATTCTTTTCAACAATGCTGCGATCTTTGACATGGGGTCTNTTCTCGACGCTGATCTTGATCAATTTGANCGCCTTTTCGGTTTAAATGTTCGTGCCGCTTATGTGGTGATGCANGCGGTGGCGCAGTCCTTGGTGAAAGATGGGAGCGCTGGCTCGATAATCAATCTAGCCAGTCAAGCAGGTCATCGTGGCGAAGCCTTAGTTGCGCATTATTGTGCAACCAAGGCAGCTGTCATTAGCTACACTCAATCAGCAGCCCTTGCGCTTGCACCACACAAGATACGGGTGAATGCCATTTCACCCGGCGTCATAGACACGCCGATGTGGAAGGATGTTGATGCCTTGTTTGCCAAATTTGAGGGCAAAAAACCTGGCAAGAAGAAACGCGAAGTGGGCGAAGCTGTGCCTCTTGGCTACATGGGAAAGCCGTTTGAAGTGGCCCGCGTCGCTGTCTTCCTTGCATCTGATCAGTCCCAATACATCACCGCTCAAACTTTGTGCGTTGATGGCGGAAGTGTGTTGAGGTAAAAAATGTCCATTATCCAACCAGAGTTTGAATATGTTGACCGGGCGACGGAAACGATCCGCTATGTCGAACACGGTTGGCCGACTGATCTTTGCCGCTGGCACAGCCACGCGGAATATGAGCTGCATCTGATTATTTCGACACGGGGCAAAACCTTCGTTGGAGACTATATCGGTGAGTTTAAGCCCGGTTCNCTGTTTATGATCGGGCCCAATGTGCCGCACAATTGGATCACCGATGAAGTTGCCAATCCTGAGCCGGTTGAAACGCGCGATATGTTGGTCCAATTCAGTCAGGAGAGTCTTGATCATCTGACAATGGCCTTTCCCGAGTTCCGGGAAATGGAAGCCATGTTTGAGCTTGCCAAATCCGGCATTGAATTCACTGGTTTCAATCCAACCTTTGCCCGTGGCCATTTCGAACGCATTCACAACACGCGCGGGGCGGAGCGTATTGTTGCCTTTTTACGCTTTCTTGTGCGCGTCAATGAACATGCAGAAAAAAAGCCACTATCAGTTGCAGGGATTATTCAGGCCGAGGGCAATTCCAAGCAGGCCCGCATAGCCGAAGTGGTAGACTACATTACGCAAAACTATGCGGAAGAAATGTCCGTGGAAATTGCGGCCAATATTGCCAGTATGAGTGCGCCAGCCTTTACGCGCAATTTCCAGCGCATCACAGGCAACAAATTCGTTGAGTTCGTGAATCGTGTGCGTATCAGTCAAGCCTGCTCAATGCTCTATTCGACTGATGAAAAAATTGCCTCAATCTGCTTTGCAGTTGGCTTTCAAAATATTGCCAATTTCAATCGTCATTTCCTGAAGATGAAGGGTACTACGCCGAAAAAATTTCGNGAAACAGCTCTGCGCGAGTTGGCTCCAAAAGAGAGGGAAAACGCTTGATGCCAGTGGAGAATGATACAATTGAGGTCAAGGTGCACGCCACGACTTATGATCGCGAAAAATGCGATATTGGCTTTGTCCATCTTGGCTATGGCGCTTTTCATCGCGCGCATCAAGCCGTCTATATTGACGACTACATGGAAGTCAGCGGTGATCTGGGTTGGGGCATTGCGGCCGTCAATTTACGCCCATCTGAGGCTGCAGCTTTTCAGTCGGCTCAGGCGGTTGAGAATGGCTATTTGCTAAAGACTACGTCACCTGATGGCGCGCGTGATTTGCGTCTTGTGCGCTCCCATTGCATGTTTGTGGACTGGTCGAGCCAAGCCAAACAAGCAGAAGATTTACTAGGTCTCCCTTCCGTCCACACAGTTACGATCACAGTTTCTGAAAGTGGCTATTACCTCAAAGATGATGCGTCGCTAAACATCAGTGACCCGGTGATAGATAGCGAAATTGCAGGGCATGCATCAAAGTCGGTTTATGCCTATCTTACCAAAGCACTCAGGCGGCGTGTTGAGGCACATGGCCAGCCGTTGAACATTTTATGTTGCGATAATATTCGATCCAATGGCCACATGTTAGAGAATAATTTTCTAACGTATTTGCAGCACATTGGGGATATGGAACTACGTAGCTGGGTGGAAGACAATGTGAGCTTCCCCTGTTCCATGGTGGACCGAATTACCCCCCGCG
>JAESSK010000120.1 GCA_016764155.1 Rhizobiaceae bacterium | reverse complement strand
TCTCGCCTTGCAAATCGGCGCGGTCGCTGATTTTGGAAAAATGTTCACGGGCGATTTCTCTGGCTTTTTCGAGGTTTCCTTCGGCCATTTCAGTCAGGCGCAAACCGCCTAATGGCATAGTGACGCCTTCGCTCTCGTCGCTTGTTACGGATTTGACATTGATGAGTTCGAGCGAACCACCGCCCAAATCACCCACCACGCCATCAGGTTGATAAAAGCCGCTTTCAATGCCCCAGCCCGCGTATAGGGCCTCTTCTTTTCCTGACAGGAGAACCAGCTTTTTGCCGCAAATTTTCTCCACCTGTTGGATGAAGGCCGGGCCGTTTTCGGCTTCACGCACGGCAGCGGTGGCGATGATATGAGTATCAGCGACGCCCAGCTGTTTACCGATCGCATGGTAGCGCAAAATGGCGCGTAATGCTGCTTCCACGGCGTCCTCGTCCATGCTCCCGCTGGCGGCCATGCCACGGCCGAGGCCGCATAGGATTTTCTCGTTGAAAAGCACTGATGGGGAGCGGGTAAAACCCTCGTAAATTACCTGACGGACAGAGTTTGAACCAATATCAATGACAGCAATGGGCTGGCGCTCGCGCAAGCGTCCCTGAGCATGGTGCGAGGAATTAGTCGTCACGTCTGATGAAGGTTTTTGGTGCGTCATCTTTTAGGGATTCACCTCGGCCTGAAAGGCTCGGATTGGTCATGAAATATTGCTGGGCGCTAAATACGTCTGATGCGCTCTTCGCGGTTATTCTTTTACTCATGCCATTTGGCAAGATTTCCCAGCTTTGCTCATTATCCATCAGATTCGCCAGAATAATCTGGTCGAGCACCTGCTTCTTCACCGTTTTATTTTCGAGGCGAACCATCACCTCGACCCGGCGATCAAGATTTCGCGGCATTAGATCGGGGGAACCGATATAGACATTGGCTTTTTTCGAAGGCAGCCATTCGCCATTACCGAAACAAAGAATGCGGCTATGCTCTAGAAAACGTCCGACGATGGATTTCACGCGAATGTTTTCAGACATGCCCTGAATATTGGGGCGCAGACAACAAATACCGCGCACGATCAAATCAATCTGCACACCGGCCTGACTGGCACGGTAAAAAGCATCGATCAGATCTGAATCCACTAAAGAATTCATCTTGGCCCAGATTTGAGCAGGTTTGCCCTCTTTGGCGAACTCAATCTCGCGTTCGATATATTCAAGGATGCGCTGACGCAAATCGATCGGGGAAACGGCAAAATTATCCAGTTTTTCTGGCTTGGCGTAACCGGTGATGAAGTTGAAGACCTTGGCCACATCGTGGGTGATCGTAGGGTTTGCGGTAAAATAGGAAAGGTCGGTATAAATTCGTGCGGTGATCGGGTGGTAATTTCCGGTGCCGATATGGACGTAATTTACCAGTTTGCCATCTTCACGGCGCACGATTTGAGAGAGTTTGGCGTGGGTTTTCCAGTCAACAAAACCAAAAACCACCTGTACGCCAGCGCGCTCTAGATCGCGCGACCAGCGGATATTGGCTTCTTCGTCAAAGCGCGCTTTGAGTTCCACGACGGCAGTGACCGATTTTCCGGATTCTGCCGCTGCGATCAAAGCAGCAACGATCGGGCTTTCATTGGAGGTGCGATAAAGGGTCTGTTTGATCGCCACCACGTCTGGATCATTGGCTGCCTGTTGCAGGAAGCTGACCACGACGTCGAAAGATTCGTATGGATGATGAACGATGAATTCTTTTTGGCGGATGGCCGCGAAACAATCGCCGTCCATTTCACGGATACGTTCGGGAAAGCGTGCATTGAAGGGCGGGAACTTTAGGTCAGCCCTCTCCACATTCACGATTTCTGTTAAATTATGCATGGCCAGCATGCCATCGACAAACACCCGCCTGCCCTCTTCGAGATTAAGTTCAAGAAGAACAAAATCCTGAAGGTTTTCAGGCATGCCGGAGTCGATTTCCAACTGAATAACCGACCCTCTGCGCCGGCGTTTCAACGCGGTCTCATAGGTGCGGACCAAATCTTCCGCTTCCTCGGCNAGTTCAATNTCTGAATCNCGGATGATGCGGAAATTTCCTGACCCNCGGTTTCGNTANCCGGGGAATAGTTTGGCAATAAAGATGCCAATCACGTCTTCAATCGAGATGAACTGAACGCGGTCATTGTTTTTTGTCGGCAGNCTTATGAAACGGCGCAACCCTTCCGGCAGGCGNATGAGAGCAACCATTTTTTCATTGGATTTTTCATTGACCAAATCAAACATCAAAGACTGGCCGAGGTTCGGAATGAACGGAAAGGGATGGGCCGGGTCCATGCATAAGGGGGTNAGAATTGGAAANATCTCTTCGATAAAGCAAGTTTCCAGCCATTTCTCGTCTTTGCTGCTCAATTGATCCGGTTTNACGATNAAGATATTTTCATCGTTCAAGCCTTTTTCCAGCGTGCGCCAGCTTTCCTGTTGGTCATTTTGCAGGGTTTGGGTTGCGGCCAGCACGGCTTCCAGCTGCTCCTTGGGTGTCAGTCCGTCATCTGAGAGAGCGTCCACCTCTTCGCGCACCTGGCCGACCAGACCGGCGATACGCACCATGAAAAATTCGTCCAGATTGTTGGCGGAAATTGAGAGAAAACGCACCCGCTCCAATAATGGATTGTTGGTGTTTTCAGACTCTTCGAGAACCCGGCGATTGAACTCCAACCATGATAATTCACGATTCATGAATCGGGTCGGGTCAGAGAATAATTCTATGCCCTGACCNTCGCTTTCAAGAAGGTTTTCGCTCTTTTTTATCGGCTTGTTCATAGGTCCCAAATCCTTAGCTACCTTATCATAGCAAGAATTGACCAAGCGAGTGTGACAGTTTGATGACGAAATGATGGTTTGGTTAATGAAGCTTGGGACTAACTTGATGCCATGCTTTGCAAAACTTGCCCCGCAAGGGCTTTGGTGATTTTGGTATTTCGCGCCAAAGCTTCATGGTCGAGTTTTTTAACGATTTCCCCGGCAACGCCAAGCGAACGTTCCATGCGCACCACCAGATAGTTCACCACGGCAGGATCAACCTCTAACTGTCTGTCAGCAAAGAGTTTATGGATTACCAACCCCAGCAAAAGATCATCTGGTTCCTGCAATTCCACTAAAAAGGCTCCACGCAGGCGCGACGATAAATCCGGCAGGGTAACTTCCCAGTTCTGGGGCCAGCTGCGACTGGTAATCAGCAAGAATTTACCGTTTTCTCGGGCTTGATTGATCAAGTGAAAGAGCGCCGTTTCGTCTATGCAACCGGCATCGGTATTTTCCAGCACGTAATTTCTAAAATTGCCGGACAAAGCATGTTCAGACCGTAAATCCTTCATATGGAAGATTTCAGCGTCAGCCTGCTGCGCCCAAATGGATGCCAGATGAGATTTTCCAGAACCCACGGGACCGGCCAAAATTGCTACATTACCCGGCCAGTCCGGCCATGCGTCAATCATTTCGACGGCTGTAAGATTGGCCGAACTTTCAATCAAATCCTCACGCGCCCGCGCGTCCTCGACGGGCAAGGTGAAAGGAATTTGATTGTTATTATTGGGCACTTGGATACTCGTTTTTTACAAACTATTGGCTATTATGGCCCCGATAGAACTCGCTTTGCAAATAACGCCCCAGAAAGAAGCGAATGATGACGCCAATGGCAGCGGCTGCGGGAACAGCAATCAACATACCTGTAAAGCCAAACAGCGAGCCGAAAGCAAATAGAGAAAACATCAGCCAGACCGGGTGAAGGCCGATGCTTTCACCCACCAATTTGGGCTGCAAGACATTGCCTTCCATGAACTGACCAAAAACATATACCAGTACAACGGCGATAATCATTCCATATTCGGGCCAGAATTGCACAAGGGCGACGCCAAGAGACAACACAAGTCCGGTGATAGAACCAACAAACGGAATGAACGATATCAGACCTGCAAAAAGACCGATTAACAAGCCGAAATTCAGCCCGATAATCGTCAGGGCAATACCGTAAAAAAGACCCAATATCAGACAAAGAGTACCCTGCCCGCGAACGAAACCTGCAACAACCCCATCGATGTCCTTCAATATGGTGCGAATGGTCTCACGGTGATCGCGCGGCAACATTTCGTCGACCTTATTGGTCATGTTGTCCCAATCATAAAGCAGATAGAAGGCAACAACGGGCGTTACCACAAGCAACGAGATCACATTGACCAGCGCCTTGCCGGAACTCCATACTTTTTGCAGCAAAGTTGAAAGCCAAGAGGCCCCCTGCTTCATCAGTTCGCCAAGATTATCTTGTAAGGATTTGCCATCGATCCCGATAAGATCACGCAACCAGGTGCTTTCACTGGAAGCAACCAGTCCCTGTAACTGGGTGACCAGATGAGGAAGACGGGAGAGAAACCCACTAATCTGGCTTCCTAAAATTGGGATCAGGATCATCAAAAACAGGACGAATATCACCACAAAACAAATCATGATGATCACTGTTGCCACGAGCCTGCTAGTACCCAGCCGCTGTAGCCAATCAGCTACCGGATCAAGGAAATAGGCAAGCGCCATGCCGGCGACAAATGGCAGAAGAATGTCGGAAAATATCCAGAGGAAAAACAGAAAAAATATGAAAGATGCTATCCAGAAAAATAATTGCATCCTGAATTTCCGCGCAAAATCGTCGTCCAAAGCACCCTCCCGTTTTAAGCCTGAAGGAAGCCGTTTTGCCGACTCCACGTTATAATGCTACTTTATAACCTCAATTTTTGGCTCTGCAATATAAAATCAGCGGGAAAAGANCGCAACAGNGCCCTTTNGNCTTGAAGACAAACCAAGCTCACCATATGCCTTGGTGAAGAACCAGCAATTTTATTGGATATTTTTATCAATGAACGATGACAGGCAAAATGGCCGAAACGGATTGAGCTATGCGCAAGCGGGTGTGGATATCGATGCGGGCAACGCATTGGTGGAAGCAATCAAACCNGCGGTAAAATCAACCAANCGTNCGGGNTCNGATTCTGAAATCGGNGGCTTTGGTGGNNTNTTTGATCTTCGNGCNGCAGGCTTTACGGACCCAATTCTGGTTGCGGCAAATGANGGGGTTGGNACCAAGNTGAAAATCGCCATTGAAGCCGATTGCCACGACAAGGTNGGCATNGANCTTGTGGCCATGTGCGTCAANGATTTGATTGTNCAGGGTGCGGAGCCACTGTTCTTTCTCGATTATTTTGCCACAGGAAAACTCGATGTGGCACAGGGAAAGGCCATCATTGAAGGCATTGCAGAAGGATGNCGTCAGGCCGGTGCTGCACTGATTGGTGGCGAAACCGCCGAGATGCCGGGGATGTATAGCGATGGTGACTATGATCTGGCCGGATTTGCCGTGGGGGCAGCAGAGCGTGGTTCGCTTTTACCTAAAGAACTGGCTAGCGGCGACGTG
Source organism: Rhizobiaceae bacterium (assembly GCA_016764155.1). Taxonomy (GTDB): domain Bacteria; phylum Pseudomonadota; class Alphaproteobacteria; order Rhizobiales; family Rhizobiaceae. The sequence goes on along the minus strand of JAESSK010000120.1, from coordinate 6,212 downwards.
ATATTGGGCCTTGGTTCATCGGGTGTGCATTCAAACGGCTTTTCGCTGGTTCGAAAAATTATCGAATTAGAAAAACTCTCTTGGCAATCTCCGGCTCCCTTCGCGCCTGAGACTTCGCTTGGGGAAGCGCTGCTTGAACCAACGCGGATTTATGTAAAATCGGTTCTGGCCGCCATTAAAGAAACGGGTGCCGTTAAGGCATTGGCGCATATTACCGGTGGCGGATTTGTCGAGAATATTCCACGTGTGCTGCCCGACCATCTTGCGGCAAGTGTCGATCTTGGTGCGGTTAATCCTCCGCCTGTATTCTCATGGCTGCAAAAAGCCGGTGGTATTGAAGAACTTGAAATGCTTCGCACCTTCAATTGCGGTGTCGGCATGGTGGTGGTGGTATCAAAAGATGCTAAAGATCAGGTGTTGGAGGTCTTCAAGGCTAATGGGGAAAACGCCTTTGAACTAGGCCAATTGGTCGAGCGTGATGGGGACGCGGTGCTGTTTGAGGGAAACTTGGGTTTATGAACACCACACCCAACCAAAATTCGGCGCTATCCAAGCGCAAACGTGTTGCGGTACTGATTTCCGGACGGGGTTCCAACATGGCTTCCCTGATTGCGGCAACCATGGAACCGGACTATCCGGCGATTGTCACCAAGGTAATTTCCAACAAAGCAACGGCTGGCGGGCTTGAAATTGCACGCGCCAACGGCATTGAAACCGTGGTTATTGAACGCGCTTCNNTCGATGAACAAGCNGACTATGAAANNGCGNTNGGCGATGANCTGGCNCGNGANGAACCNGCCTATATTTGTCTGGCNGGNTTCATGCGGATNTTATCTGATGAATTTGTGCACCGGTTTGCNGGCAAAATTCTNAATATCCATCCAAGCCTGCTGCCGACCTTCAAAGGCCTTGATACGCACCACCGGGCAATTGAACATGGGATTCGGTTGCATGGCTGCACNGTTCANATTGTTACNGCGACCCTCGATGATGGGCCNATCATTGCCCAAAGCTGCGTCCCGGTTTTGCCTGGGGATGATGAAGATGCGCTTTCTGCGCGGGTTCTAACTGCCGAACACATACTTTACCCCAAGTCACTTGCNCTCTTGGCGAGCGGNGCGATCCGCATGAGCGGCAATCGNATTATTTTTNCCAAGGANTTTCCNGCNCCNAATGGCGATAATTCTGTGTCATCCATCGCATAGNATTTGACAGNNGNGACCCCAGCGGCCAAATTGATCTNGCAAATCAGGTGTATTTTCAGGCGAGGCAAATTCCATGATAAAATTCATCTCAACCTTCCTATTTTTAGTTGGGGTATCAGTCAGTCTGCAAGCCACTGAAGCCGAGGCGAGTGGCTTTCCAGAATGCACCGATGATAAGGTTTTGCAAAGAATATCCAGCCGTTTCAATGCCGCCGAAGATCGCACATGGCACCGCGGACTTCATGTTGAGTCAATTTCACGCGCCCATTGGCACGGCCAATCCGGCTTTGAAGAATCTTCGATCTACCGCCGCTATTGCCACGCTTATGCGAATCTTTCCAATGGCGTAACTCGCAAGGTTCATTATCTGATCGAAGATGGTCAAGGTTTTGCTGGGTATGGCTGGAATGTGGAATATTGCGTGACCGGTCTCGACCCGTGGAAAGTCTATGATGGTTATTGCCGCACGGTTCGCCCGTAACGGTCTGAGGTCACTCTCGAACCTACGCAGAAACCGGACGATGGTCTGCCGATAGATTGTTAAGCAAAAAGCTGGAAAAGCAAGCTTCCAGCCCCTATCTACAGGGCAGAAAAGCTCACCCCTCACGAGGAGAAAAATATGGCATTTGGATCGGTTCCAAATATTCAAACTGCACGGCATAGGCGCCGTGAAGGCGTATCCGATGACGTTGATTTCGAAATCAAGGGCGCGGAAATGCAGTTCGTTGAAATTGAACTTGATCCGGGCGAATCCGCTGTTGCGGAAGCTGGCTCCATGATGTTCAAACACCCGGACATCGAAATGACCACGATATTTGGCGATGGCTCTGAACAAGAGGATAACGGTTTTTTCGATAAGCTGATTGGTGCTGGAAAGCGCGTCATCACCGGCGAAAGCCTGTTCACCACGGTCTTCACCCATCATGGCACCGGCAAAGCGTGGGTGGGGTTTGCCTCGCCTTATCCCGGCCACGTTCTGGCGATCAAGCTTGATGAAGTGGACGGCCGACTGGTTTGTCAAAAAGATGCATTTTTATGTGCGGCCAAAGGTGTTTCCATCGGGATTGCTTTTCAAAAACGAATGCTGACCGGGTTATTTGGCGGCGAAGGATTTATCATGCAAAGCCTTGAGGGCGATGGCTGGGCCTTTGTCCATGTGGGCGGCACCACGTTGGAGCGCACCCTTGCACCGGGCGAAGAATTGCACGTGGATACAGGTTGTGTCGCCGCCTATACGGGCGACATTGGTTTTGACGTGGTTCGCGCCGGTTCAATCAAATCGATGATTTTTGGTGGCGAGGGCGTGTTCTTTGCCAAATTGCGCGGCCCGGGCAAGGTGTGGATACAATCCCTGCCCTTCTCGCGTCTTGCCGGACGTATGCTTGCTGCCGCTCCCCAGGGAGGTGGACGCCATGTGGGCGAAGGCTCCATTCTGGGCGGCATTGGCAACATCTTGGACGGCGATTGATGTTGACTTATCTGTGGCTCGCAATTGGGCTAACCCTGCTACTGGTTGGCGGTGAATTATTGGTACGCGGGGCTGTGGGTCTTGCGGAAAAACTCAAAATTCCACCGCTGATTATTGGTCTTACCATTGTTTCTTTCGGCACTTCCGCGCCGGAACTGTTTATTTCCGTTGGTGCTGTTCTTGATGGTGCTGGCGGCATTGCGCTGGGTAATGTGGTGGGATCAAACATTACCAATGTCNTGTTGGTATTGGGCCTTCCCGCAATGACAATGGCCATAATGTGTGACGAAAAAGGCATCAGCAANAATCTGGTGATCATGCTAGCGATCACCATTATTTTCATGGGAATGATGGCCAAGGGTTCGCTGGAGCGGTGGGACGGAATTATCCTGCTCGGCCTTTTATGTCTGTTTTTATATGATCAGCTGCGCGCTGCACGAAAGGCACGGGCTGATGCTGTTCAAACAACGGATTATCACGACGAGGTTAGCGACATACCAACCAGCAGTTGGGTGATTGGCGGCTTGTTGGTCGCGGGTATTGCGGCCCTTCCTGTTGGTGCGGAATTCACCGTCAATGCGGCAACAACCATCGCTAAATCATGGCATGTACCCGATGAGGTGATTGGCCTGACGATTTTGGCGATCGGCACGTCGCTACCCGAACTTTCAACCACCCTGATGGCCAGCATTCGCAAGAGTTCTTCCGTTGCGCTTGGCAATGTGGTGGGTTCCAATATATTCAATATTGCCGCGATTATGGGCATCACCATAACCATCAAGCCGATCATCGTTACCGATCATATTATCGGGCTTGATATGTGGGCGATGCTTGGCTCTACGGTGTTGCTGGTTTTGCTGGCGCATTATAAAAAGCTGATTGATTTCAAAAAGGGCGCNGCAATGATGATTGCCTATGTGTTTTATGTCTATCTAGCTTTCGTGTATTGAGGGCCATGGCACATCACGCAAAAACANCATTGGTCACCGGCAGTTCCAAACGCATTGGCGAAGCCATTGTCAGGGATTTGGTGGCAAACGGTTTTAACGTGGTGGTTCATTATGCTGATGATGAGGATATTGCACAAAAGCTCGTTGAAGATTTGGGTGGTAAAACCAGCGCTATGAGAGCGGATTTTCGTGATAACGAAGCCGCACGCTCCTTATTCAAAGAAGCACTGCAGGCGTTTGGCCCGATAGATCTATTGGTCAATAACGCTTCGATTTTTGAACCCGATAGCGCGGAAGCCTTTGATGAAAAGCTATTTGATGATCATTTTGCAATTCATGTGAANACGCCTGTTATCTTATCGGAATGCATGNCTGCGCAGTCGNATATTGAGCATGGNNTGGTTGTTAATATGATTGACCANCGGGTTTTGCGNCTGAACCCTCGTTTCTTTTCTTATACTTTATCGAAGTCNGCNCTTTGGACNGCGACCCAAACCATGGCGCAGCAATTTGCGCCGCGCATTCGGGTCAATGCNATTGGNCCCGGGCCAACGCTGGCCAATGAACGTCAGNATCCGGGCGANTTTCAACANCAAGTGGATGCGCTNCCNTTNNAAAAAGGNCCGNGTCTTGAAGAGTTTGGCGCGACCATTCGTTATCTCTACGACACGCCTTCGATCACCGGACAGATGATCNCGCTCGATGGCGGACAGCATTTNATCTGGCAAACTCCTGACACTATTGGTCAGGAGTAACGAAAATATTGCTTGATACAGCAGGGCCGAATCCGGCATTCTTGAACCATGAATGACACCCCGACCAAAAAACCTGACCTTGCTGCCACCACCAAAGGTGTGGGCAAGCTCGAGTGGGAAGAAACCACGCCCGCAAATGANGGTTTGTCGGGNGTTGAAATCATCGGGAATTTTGTCAAAAAACTGCCGAATTCTCCCGGCGTTTATCGCATGTTNAACAAAGCTGGNGATGTGCTTTATGTGGGCAAGGCGCGCAATCTAAAGAAGCGCGTTGCCTCTTATGCCAAGATGGGCGGGCACACCAACCGCATCGCCAAGATGATCCTTGATACGGTCAATATGGANTTNATCACAACCCATACNGAGACNGAGGCGCTGCTGCTTGAAGCGAATCTTATCAAGCGCTTGCGGCCACGTTTCAATGTGTTGCTGCGCGATGATAAGAGCTTTCCCTATATCGTGATTACCGATGAACACGCCTCTCCCGGCGTCTTCAAGCATCGTGGTGCANGGGCGAAACATCGTGAATATTTTGGACCATTTGCGTCGGCTGGNTCNGTCAATCGTACGATCAATGCGATGCAGCGTGTTTTTCTCGTTCGCACCTGTTCCGACAGTGTTTTTGACGCCCGCTCGCGCCCTTGCCTNCTTTATCAAATCAAGCGNTGTTCCGGNCCTTGTACCGGNGANATATCCACCGAGAATTACGCNAANCTGGTGCAGGATGCGAAGCGTTTTCTCAAGGGCAAAAGTTCCGANATTCAGACCCAACTTTCCGGGCAAATGCAGAAGGCCTCCGAGGCGCTGGATTTTGAATCTGCCGCCATGTATCGCGACCGNATTTCGGCCCTGTCGCAGGTCCAATCCCATCAGGGTATCAATCCTCATACTGTGGACGAGGCCGATGTTTTTGCCATTGAACAAAAGGGCGGGATGAACTGTATTCAAGTGTTCTTTTTCCGCACCGGGCAGAACTGGGGCAATCGATCCTATTTCCCGCGTGCCGATAAAAGCCTTGAACCCAATGAGGTTTTGGGTGCGTTTATCAGCCAGTTTTATGATGATAAACCCTGCCCTCGCATGGTGTTGCTATCGCATGCAATTGACGAACAGGATTTGTTGAGCGAAGCGCTATCCGCCCGTGCGGGCCACAAGGTGGCTATCCACATTCCCCAGCGCGGCGAGAAACGCGAACTGGTGGAACATGTGGCAATCAATGCCCGCGAAGCGCTTGGGCGGCAATTGGCGGAGACCTCTACGCAGAAAACCCTGCTGAAAGGCGTGCGCGAGGCCTTTGATCTGCCACGCACACCCAAACGCATCGAGGTTTACGATAACTCGCACATTATGGGCACCAATGCGGTCGGCGGCATGATTGTTGCTGGCGAAGAAGGTTTTGTAAAAAACCAGTATCGCAAATTCAATATCAAGTCGAAGGATCTGGTTCCCGGCGATGATTACGGCATGATGCGTGAGGTGCTAACGCGAAGATTTTCAAGGCTGGTCAAGGAATACGGACTTCCCAACCATGATGAAGAAACCGACGTGGATGCACCGGAACTGACAACCATTCCGCCTTGGCCCGATTTGTTATTGATCGATGGTGGTCTAGGCCAGCTAAACGCCGTGCGCGGTGTGACGAAGGAATTGGACCTCGAAGGCGTGGTGCCGCTTGTTGGTATCGCCAAGGGACCGGACCGTGATGCCGGACTGGAGAAATTCTTTGTCCACGGCAAAGCGTCTTTCATGTTGCCGCAACGCGACCCAGTGTTATATTTTGTTCAACGCCTGCGCGATGAGGCGCACCGTTTTGCTATTGGTACTCACCGTGCAC
>JAESSK010000119.1 GCA_016764155.1 Rhizobiaceae bacterium | reverse complement strand
CATTTGGAAGACAAAGCTGTGATCATGCTCGATATGGCAGGTCTGGCACAAAAAGGCGGCGCNGTACTCAGCCATGTGCGCATGGCACCAACNGCNGATCTGGTATCGTCTCCGCGCATCATTACCGGCGAGACCAATCTTCTGCTTGCAGCCGATACNGTNGTCGCCTCAGANCAGGGTTCCATCGAGCTATATGCCAATGACACCACCCACGCNGTGATNAACACCCATTTNAGCCCGGTTTCAAATTTCGTTTTCGACGGTGATTTCGATTTCCGCGAGCAAACGGTAGTCGACGCAATCAAGCAGCACACCATGGATGATCCTGGCATGGTGGAATTCACCAAGCTTGCCGAACTGGTTTGCGGCGATACGATCTCCACCAATATCATGATGGTTGGTTTTGCCTGTCAAAAAGGCCTGTTGCCTATAAGCTACGAGTCGATTGAACGCGCCATTGAATTAAACGGCGTTGCCATCAAAGCCAATAAAACGGCATTCTTATGGGGCCGCAGATTTGCCGCCCATCCAGAAGAAGCAACAGAATTCCTGCAAGGCGCAAAAACAGCACCGAGCGAACCAGACAGCCTCGAAGAAATNATCGCCAATCGGACNGAATTNCTCACGGACTATCAGGATAAAGCGCTTGCCGATAGATATCTGTCNCTCATCACCAGCGCCAAAGANGCAGAGGCCAAACTTGGCCGCAAACAGGATTTAACCAACGCCATCGCCCGCAACTATTTCAAATTGCTGTCTTATAAGGATGAATATGAAGTAGCACGTCTCCATTCAGACGGCACATTTGAAAAGCAGATTGCAGAGACATTTGAAGGCGATTACTCCCTCATCTATCACCTCGCCCCGCCGTTGATTGGCGGCGAAAAAGGTCTTAACGGACGACCGGAAAAGAAAGAATTTGGACCATTGACGCTCAAGCTCTTTAAAATTCTAGCCAAATTGAAAGGCCTGCGTGGCGGTACATTTGATATCTTCGGCTATTCNGAAGAACGNAAAATGGANCGNCANCTCATNNCCGATTATGAAAATATGATGGCCGATCTCATCAAGCGTCTGGACAAGAAAAACCAGCCTACCATCACGGCACTCGCAAGCCTGCCATCAAAAGTGCGCGGCTATGGCCCTGTGAAGGAAGCCGCCGTTGAAAAAATGGTCAAGGAAAAAGCNGATTTGCTGGATGCTTTGAACAACCCAAAATCAGCAAGAGCCAAACGCAAAACAATGGGCGAACCGGCTGAATAATCAGCCGGTCATTCCACCCTATNCGTCGCGCAATTCGCGGCGAAGAATTTTACCCACATTGGTTTTTGGTAGCTCATCGCGAAACTCAATGTGTTTTGGACGCTTGTAATTGGTGAGGTTCTTGGCGCACCAGTCTCGTACATCCTGTTCGCTCAAACCGGGATCAGCCTTCACAACGAATAGTTTCACCGCTTCGCCGGAATGTTCATCTGAAATACCGATAGCCGCAGCTTCAAGAATGCCTTCATGGCTTGCCGCTACTTCTTCNATTTCATTGGGATAAACNTTGAAACCGGATACTANNATCATATCTTTTTTACGGTCAACAATGGTGGTTTGCCCAGCTTCNTTCATAAAGCCCAGATCACCCGATTTAAAGAAATTATCATCGGTCATCACATTGGCNGTCTCATCNTCGCGCTGCCAATAACCNGCCATCACCTGAGGTCCGCGAATGCAAATCTCGCCTACTTCACCCAAAGGCAAATCCTTACCGTCATCATCGCGAATGACNATATCGGTGGAAGGCAGAGGNAGGCCGATCGTGCCNGAAAANTCAGTTAAATNAAAACNATTGGCCGTTGCCACNGGTGAGGTTTCCGACANNCCGTAGCCTTCCGAAATATTNCATCCGGTCACGTCTTTCCAGCGNTCNGCCACAGGGCGTTGCACCGCCATGCCACCNCCAAGNGANAGCANNAANNCGCTGAAATCNAGNTTGCGNAANTCCTCATTATTCAACAANCCGTTGAACANTGTATTGAGCCCNGGAAACACATGGAATTTCCAATTGCCCAATTCTTTGACAAAGCCAGGAATATCGCGCGGGTTCGGGATCAACACATTATGNGCNCCCAAATTCATNCCCATAATCGCGTTCACCGTCAGGGCAAAAATATGATAGAGNGGCAGCGCGCAAATATAGATCGGTTCACCCGGCAGCCCCTTGCCNNNATCCAGCACNTTCAGCCACAAGTCATTTTGCGCCGCATTGGCCAGAACGTTCCTGTTGCTCAGTGCNGCCCCTTTCGATACGCCGGTAGTGCCTCCAGTATATTGCAAGAAGGCCAAATCATCGTGCCCGGTCTGGGCCGTCGTGAACGGTTTACCAGCGTTGCCCAGCACCTCTTTCATGTTCACGTGCCCCGGAATAGACCATTCCGGCACCAGTTTTTTAATGTGCTTCACGACTACATTAACAATCGTGCCTTTTAGCCCGCCGAGCATATCGCCCATTTTGGTAACAACCACATGTTCAATCGGAACAGAATCAGCCACTTCCTGATAAGTGCAGGCAAAATTTTCCAGAACGAATATCGCCTTGGCACCACTATCGGATAATTGGTGTTTTAATTCGCGCGGCGTGTAAAGCGGGTTCACGTTCACAACTGTAAGCCCGGCACGCAATATACCAAGCAACACAACCGGATATTGAAGGACATTCGGCATCATGATGGCCACTCTGTCGCCCTTCACCAGTCCGCGCGCTTGCAACCATGCGCCGACCCGGTCGGAATGGGTCAGCACCTCGCCATAAGTCATGGTCTTGCCCATGCAGGAAAAGGCAGGCCGCGCCGAATATTTACGGCAGGATTCTTCCAGCAAATCCGCAACCGAGGCGTGTTCAAGCTCGGCTATTTCATGGGGGATAACATCAGGATAGGACTTTAGCCATGGCCGTTGGATCTCAGATATTCCCGTGCTCTTCTTCGCCATGGTTTCCTCCCAGCGGTTACATCAGCGATATGCTCCTCTGCATTCGCAAAGTATTTTGAAAAAAAAGGATAGCCCCGATTTCAGTCAAATGCCAACCGAAATCTTACCCTCTGTTGAGACGCTCCGCATGCCATGCAATTTGCGATGCCATAAAGCTTGAAACAAAGAAATATGAGTGGTCGTAACCTTCACGCATATTGTGGCTCAGCGCCACGCCTGCTTTCTCACAAGCTGCGATAAGCGCATCGGGCCCAAGGCGCTCCAGATGGTCATCGCTTGCACCCTGATCCACCAGAATTTCAGGCAGTTTATGCCCGTCGTCCAGCAACATACAAACATCATAATCACGCCATTTGCTCTGGTCCGAGCCAAGGTATTTTTCCAGCGCACCAAC
>JAESSK010000118.1 GCA_016764155.1 Rhizobiaceae bacterium | reverse complement strand
GCGCAGTCAATCGAAACCAGACGATCGTCATCCTTTAAGGCGGCGTTGAAAGAGTTACTTAGGCAGCTCTGTTGCTTTTCGCTCAACTCAAAATCTCCACCTGATGCCATTAGAACCAGATTGTTCACGTAGCTGGGGAACAAAGTGGTGAAGGTGCGCGCTACGCGATTGCCAAAGCCATGACCGATAAGAGATGTTTTTTCAATGTGCATTGCGTCCAGGGAGGCTTTGATATCCAACGCAAGCATACTCACGGAGGCGTGGCTTGGGTCAGGTCACCACTGCTTTTTCCAATTCCGCGAGGCTGGATCAATACAACCCGATAACCGGCTTCGACCAGACGCGTTGTGATGGTTGATGCGTAAGCCTCAGTATAGTCTTCTACGCCCCGTCAAAGTGATGGAATAGTGGAGATGTAATCACCGTCACTGCCCTTGGTTCCATAAATCCTTACATGATTGGATGCAGTCGTGTGCTTTATAACCCTATCTTCCAACAGGAGTTGATCTGCAGTCTCTGCATTACTCTGGCTGCTGCCAGACAGAGGAAAAATAGCAAGCCAGATAGAGGCGAAAGTTAACACCAGTGTATGCTTCTTCAAAATACAGCCCCCTGTTCTTTCGATTCAAGTATCACTTAATGCAAACCATTCATTTTAATGACGTTTTGTACAGGTGTATATATTATTTAAGAAAAAACACGTCATATATAGTTGTTAATATTTTAAAAAATAGAAAGTAAGTTCAGTCCCGCCGGATGATGATGTTAATAATCATAATCAAAAGGTAGAATACCCTCCATGTTTATAGGGATGATATCTCCGAACGCAGAGCCTTATCTGACCACATCAAAAACGCACTAATATAGAAGCAACATGCACCAATCAGGGGGAAGACCGCTGCCCAGAATACATATGTATCGGTCAAATGGATGGGGAACACAAAGGACAAATTGGCCAAAATCAGAAACGCTACACATCCAACGAAGTTAATAAAACTCATCCACTAATAAGCGCTTTGAAAAGCCCAACAACATTGGTGAACTCCTTGTCTGTTTATGATTTTGGCGTGTACCAGATGGATGATGTCCATGCTCGTTCCTGATTTTTCATCTCAACATCATCTGACTTTTTTACGCCGAAACGTTTTTGGTCATACGCTGTCCACCGTGGTGTTGGGATTTCGATCGCCCTGGCGTAGTAGAATGCCTTTTGTTCGGGATCAAAATCAGGGTCGGTCCAGACACCAGAGAGTTCGGGGTCGCCAATGGTATCTGTCCATGCAGCTTCCGCGACATTCACTGTGTCGCCCACTTTTGGCAATTTGCCATTAGCATCCAATTTGCGGATATCGTTATCGCCCCAGGCAACATTATAGATTTTCTCGTGCACTTCACCGCTAGCATCAAGCCAGCCTTTAATGATNTGNATGCGATCAAGATTGCCGCTGCGTGGGTCTTTCATGGCAGCCACCAGAAACGATGGCGCNTTAGCGCCATTGGTGGGATTGGTGAGGTCGCCGCCCATGGGNACACCTTTTGCATATCCCGCGTCTGCCAGATAACGACTTTTGGCATCCTCGGCTTTGAAATCCCAGCCGCCAAAGAAACGCACNGTCATTCGTGTGCCAGAAGTTGCATATGTTTCTTTGCGATACAGAGCATCCCATATAGANGCCCGGGTATTTTCTTTTGCCCAAACAGCTGCGAAACTTGCNGCGGTATATTGCCAAGTGTAGCGCTTTTTACCNAAACCTTCTTTGGCCACATGGCTCCAACGTTTTGGCCGCGGCTCTTGNATNACGTGCTTGCCAAAAAAGTTNTCTTCTTCGATTGAAGTAATCGTATTGTGTACATCGGTNCCGCCAATCATACCGAATTTAAAGGGATTGGTGCCCAGCTTTTTTTCCCATTTAAGACCCTGCTGGAGGCCACTGCGCAGATATTGATAAGTTCTTGTTTCGGGTGTTTCCGGTTTGCCTTGCATNGTTAGATTGCCAAGGTCCCAGCCAACGGTGCCAAAATTNGCGAATTCATCGTTTGGGGAAAGCGTGGGATGGGTTTCGCTTGCGCCTTTGGTCTGCATGGTTTCTTGCAGACGCTCCCATTTTGCTCTTCGCTTGACGTAGTCCTCAGTCATCGGCGAACCATCAAAACGATGGGGTTCNAACATNCGATTGCCAGANNCATTGNNATTATGAGGAATTGCCAANACNCGGCTGCCGGTAGTNTCCTCGAATTTCTCCATCCAATCCCAAAGCTTTTCNGGGTCTTCGCTCTGCCATGAAGTAAATGGCATCATTTGATCGGCTTTACTTTTGTCAGCGCGATACAGCACATTTCGGTGCAGATTGTCGCCACCAGGAACCGACGTCCACTCATATCCAATCATTGCAGTAAATTTGCCAGGCACGTTGTAGGCTTCAGCNAGCCGCGTATAGTCATGCCATGCAAATTTAAATATGGGGCCAATGATTTTTGGGTCTGTCATCGGTTTGGGTAATGTGCCTGCGCCCTGTGCTGCGACCAACTCGTTAGTCGCACTTGCGGCGGCGGCGCCTCCCTCGCGCATGGCTTTGCTCCAGCGCTGGAGAGTTGGATCCTTCATGAAGACTGGATTCCCCTTATAAACCTCATTCATAGCCGCGAGGCCTTCTACGTGATCAGATAGTACGTAAAAATCCAGAGGGCGAGAAAGTTTAACCGGAACTCCTGTTGATGAAATCACCTCCTTACCGCTCGCCAAGCGAAATGCCTGTTCAGGACCGAGTCGGTCGCCATTCATAAACGCATCACCAGAATTGGATGAATGCGAATGCGTATCGCCAAAATAAACGTTCTGCGGATAGTCTTTTTCAGCATAGGGTGAATATNTGATGCCGCTCTTTTTAGGCAATTCTACCGAATTATCCTGTGCCTGAACCGAAACAACTTGCAGGCCAGTTAAGGCAATTACTATTGAGCTTANAGTAGTCCAGGTGGGTTGCATTTTTGTNTTAATCATCTTGATTCTCTAACCTGTTGTTTGANTGAAAATTNTTTAAAACTTTGAGCNTAGTGAAATTGACTAAAAGGGGTTCTATATTCTNCCCCNTCGAATTCANTTCGTGTCGCGAGAAAAGCAGTGCNGCNANGTTCCTGGNGTTGGGGAAGGCTGCCAATGACGGTCTANTTAAAACCCANCTTGCACCCCTNNTTCTCAAGTCANNCCTCTATCCATTCNCGATAGAATTGCCCTTTCTCAANTGCAAACANAGGNNCCCAAANNGCTAANGCTCCCCAGGNNAANNNANTANAGNTGTGNCNATNTTTATTNNGNATACAAANAATTCATTAAGTAATAGTATTGAAAAAGTTATGAATTACAATTACTTTGTGATTTGGAGGTNCGTTTATGTATGTTTTTTGTAAAAANNCAATTATTTATTTGNTTGTAATTCTAACGGGGGNATTCGGANTGGTTTTTTCACTCTCNTTNCCTGCGNTTTCTCAAANAACTACTGANCGNATGACGTGCAGNAAAGCCATAGCGACATATGAAAAAAACGGTCGCGTATACGTGCGGAANCGAAGCGGNCAAGCCTTGCCAATCTATGGCGGCGCTCCGGTCAGTAAAAAAGGGCAAGTGGTCTGCGGATGGGATCAGTCTAGAAGTGGCTACAGAGTAAAAACAACGGATAACAAGCGGTGCGTAGTTAAGTATGAATGCCGTTAAGCTATGCTTCCTTAGGTGTCATTTTTTCAGGTTTGCCAGATAGGCCGAGTGCAGCTGCGCTAATGCCATTTGAGATTAGTTCAATGCCAAGAAGAATGCCCAGACTTGTTGCCGCAGATACAGGGAAGTTTGATAGAATAATCAATCCGATGATTAAAGATATAGCCCCTGACATGAGAACGGCGGCCTTGTACTCCCTCTTATGAAGTTGCCAGCCGACGATTGATTTAAATATTCCAGAAACTAGGAACAAGCTGCCCAGTAGCAATGTCAGAGTAATCAAACCAGCAAGGGGTTTGCCGAGAAGGTTGATGCCAATGACAATGGCTATGATGCCAAGCAGGAGCGACCAAAGCTTACCACTCCATTTTTCGGCGCGGTAGGCTACGAAAGCCTGAAGAACCCCTAATATCAAAAATGCCCAAGCGGTAATTTGCAGGACAGCGAGAGAAGCTGGGAATGGATTTAACAACGCCAAAACTCCGGCAATTATAGAGCAAACACCCAGTGTCGTTAGCAGTATCCAATGTGACATTTTTTCCACCCAATTTTTTTAATAACGTTAAGTTTTAGGATTACTTTATTTGGCGCTTTCTGCGAAAGCGTTGGAGAGCTCTAGCGTGTATGTGTACATCGTTTTTCGAAGGTCTTCATTCTCATCAATATTGAAGTGATCAAAGCCACCGAATTTTTTGACGTTTACGTTTTCCAGATTGCCCTTGAAGCTGTTGCCAGCATAAAGCTTGTTATCTTTGCGCTTAGGCAAATAGTAGTTGACGATTTTTTGAACATTTTTTCCGACTTTAGTAGGCTCAACCGGATCAAGCATTACGACGTAGGAGACTTTAATGTTATTTTGGCCAATCAACGTTGCCATTTTCGGGGCTGCGTTTGCGCCCAGTGAATGTCCTATGATCACGATTGGAAATGAAGCCTGGCCTTTTCGCGCGCGTTCAACAATGTCGTCAGCGAGATTGCGCCAATGTTTGTGATTAAACACGCAGTTCTCAATTCCATATTTAGAGAACTGCTTGCCAGTCGTATCGAGACCAAGTGAAAAAATGTTGGCTAGGCCACGGAGCAGATAAAT
>JAESSK010000117.1 GCA_016764155.1 Rhizobiaceae bacterium | reverse complement strand
GCGAATGAGGCAAAGGATGCCAGCCATAACCATGTCTGCATTTCTGCCGGGAATTCATAGGTCATCAATTCTGGAATGGAGGTCGTACCTGCCTGCCAAAACATTGCCATCATTGCCAGCAACATCAACACTGAACCGATCAGCGTATAAAGGAAGAATTTAAAGCTGGCATAGACCCGGCGCTTACCGCCCCAAATACCGATGATCAGGAACATCGGGATCAGACCTGCTTCAAAGAAGATATAGAACAACATCATATCGAGCGAGCAAAATACGCCGATCATGAAGGTTTCCAAAATCAGGAATGCGATCATATATTCCTTGATGCGGTCTTTTATGCTTTCCCAGCTTGCCAGAATACAAATCGGCATCAGGAAGGTGGTGAGGATCACGAACAGCATCGATATGCCATCGACACCCATGTGATATTCCATGAAGCCGTCAATCCAGCTGACGCGTTCTACGAACTGGAAATCTGAACTGGAATTATCAAATTTCAGCCAGATATAGAGGGACAGGACGAACGTGAAGCTGGTGACGAAAAGCGCCACATTGCGCACGTTGCGCTTTGCTGTTTCGCTGTCCATAGGAATGAGGATCAGGAACAATGCACCGATTAATGGTACAAAAGTAATGGTGGTTAGAATTGGCCAATCGTTGGTCATTAGTGCGCTCCCCCGAACATGGTCCAGGTGATAAGGGCTGCAACCCCGATCAGCATTGCGAACGCATAGTGATAAACATAACCCGACTGCAATTTGACCACACGATTGGTGATATCAAGCACGCGGGCCGAAATTCCGTCAGGCCCAAAGCCGTCGATTAGCCAGCCATCGCCTTTTTTCCAAAGGAAATTGCCCAGCCATTTTAATGGATTAACGAGGAGGAAATCGTAGATTTCGTCGAAATACCATTTATTGAGCAAGAATTGATAAAGGGCGTGATGCTGACGCGCCAGAGCTTTTGGAATGTGCGGACTTTTAATGTACATCCAATAGGCTGTCAGGAAACCAATCACCATCATGACGAAGGGCGATAGTTTCACCCAAGTCGGTACGTTGTGGAAATCAGCCAGAATATGGTTGTCCGGACCTGCTACCAGAGCGGTGCGCCAGAAGGCATTGTACCAAGCTTCGTGGTGGCCGCCGGTTTCATGGCCGGTGAATGCGCCTGAGAATAACACACCTGCCAACAAAGCACCTGCTGCAAGCACATAGAGCGGCACCAGCATCACATTTGGTGATTCATGGATATGGCTCATCACATCAGCAGAAGCACGAGGCTTGCCGTGGAAGGTCATGAAGATCAGCCGCCAAGAATAGAAGCTGGTAAAGAGTGCTGCAATCACCAGCATGGCAAAGCCATAACCAGCCATAGAGTTTTGAGCCACATAGACGCTTTCAATGATCGCATCTTTGGAGAAGAAACCGGCAGTACCGATGAATGTTCCCGGAATTCCAAGGCCAGTGAGGGCCACCGTACCGATGAGCATCATCAGATAGGTTTTTGGAATGTGTTTTCTCAAACCGCCCATTTTGCGCATGTCCTGCTCGTCGGATACGGCATGAATGACCGAACCGGCACCAAGGAACAACAAGGCTTTAAAGAATGCGTGTGTGAACAGATGGAAGATTGCGGCACCGTAAGCGCCAACNCCCAAAGCCACGAACATNTANCCCANCTGGGAACANGTTGAATAGGCAATCACCCGCTTGATATCGTTTTGCACCANACCNACGGTCGCTGCAAAAAATGCNGTNGTGGCACCAATGAAGGTGACGAAAGTGAGCGCGGTCGTTGAATGTTCAAATATTGGCGACATACGGGCCACCAGGAACACACCAGCCGTTACCATGGTTGCTGCGTGGATAAGNGCAGAAACAGGCGTCGGGCCTTCCATGGCATCAGGTAGCCATGTGTGCAGCAGGAATTGCGCTGATTTACCCATGGCTCCCATAAAGAGCAGCAGGCACAAAGCNGTCAGTGCACCGGAGGANTCNAGCTGGTAACCAAAGAGTTCCATGACAACTTCATCGCCACCNTCTGCAATCGCAGAAACATTGGCGAAGATAGTCGAGAATTCGACGGTATCGAACAATACATAGATGCCGAAAATACCGAGGGCGAAACCAAAGTCCCCTACCCGGTTGACGATNAANGCTTTCATCGCTGCCGCATTGGCAGATGGTTTTTTGTACCAGAAGCCGATCAGCAAATATGAGGCAAGGCCAACGCCCTCCCAGCCGAAGAACATCTGCAACAGATTGTCAGAAGTCACCAACATCAACATGGCGAAGGTAAACAGCGACAGATAGGCAAAGAAGCGTGCGCGATGGGGGTCATGGTGCATGTAGCCGATGGAATACAGGTGCACCAGCGAGGAAACCGTGTTGACCACAACCAGCATGACCACGGTCAGCGTATCGATGCGGAAGGCCCAGCTGACATCAAGGTCGCCGGAACTTATCCATTGCATGACCGGAATGGTGAACGGCTCTGCATCAGAGAATGCAAAAGTCAGGAAGGCAACCCACGAGAGNACAGCNGATATAATCAACAGTCCGGTGGTNATNTATTCGGCGCCCTTGGCTCCAAGGGTGCGGCCGAACAATCCAGCCATTAGGAAGCCAATCAGTGGCAGAAAAACAATTGCGTGATACATCTTACTACCGTTAGCCCTTCATCACATTCACATCTTCAATCGCGATAGAACCGCGGTTTCGGAAGAATACTACCAAAATAGCAAGACCAATCGCAGCTTCAGCAGCCGCCACCGTCAAAACCAACAATGCGAAAATCTGACCTACCAGATCCCCCAGATGGTTCGAGAATGCTACGAAATTTATGTTTACAGCCAGCAAGATCAATTCGATCGACATCAAAATGATAATGACGTTTTTCCGATTCAGAAAAATGCCAAGCATCCCGATGGTGAAAAGGATCGCTCCTAATGACAGATAATGAGTAAGTCCAATTTCCATAATGTTCTACAGTCCTTCGCCGGACTTGACCTTTCTCATTTCAACTGCGCCTTCACGTGTGCGCGCAACCTGTTTGCTGATATCCTGCCGCTTCACATTTTCTCTGTGATGAAGGGTCAACACNATTGCCCCGATCATCGCAATGAGCAGGATCAANCCNGCCANTTGGAAGAAGAAAATGTAGCGGGTNTAAAGTAGATTGCCCAAGGCTTCGATGTTTGAAACCTGATTTAAATCCGGGATTGGCTGTACCGGGTCACCGATGGCACCGGGTGCAAATGTCCACGCGCCAAGCACCATCAATAGTTCAGCCAGAACGATGATGCCGACCAACCCGCCCATGGGTAGATATTGCAGGAAGCCTTCGCGCAATTCAGCGAAATCAACGTCCAGCATCATCACCACAAACAGGAACAACACCGCAACCGCGCCCACATAGACCACGATCAGTATGAGTGCCAAGAATTCTGCGCCATTNAGCATGAAAATGCCGGCCGCATTGACGAATGCCAATATCAGGAACANCACTGCATGCACGGGATTCCGCGTGGAAATCACCATGAATGCGGATGCTACTGTTCCAAAAGCAAACAGATAGAAAAATATTGCCGTGAGACCCATTATGGTCCTCTCATTTCATTTTCGTTTGGCGCAAATAGCGCCGTTAGCCTACTTAGCGATATGGCGCGTCGATTTTCAGGTTGCGTGCAATTTCACGCTCCCACCGATCACCATTTTCGAGAAGTCGTTCTTTGTCGTAATAAAGTTCTTCACGGGTTTCCGTGGCAAACTCGAAATTTGGTCCTTCAACGATCGCATCCACCGGACAGGCTTCCTGACAAAAGCCACAATAGATGCATTTGACCATATCTATATCGTATCTGGTCGTGCGCCTGGTACCNTCATTGCCGCGTGGTTCTGCTTCAATNGTGATGGCTTGAGCCGGACAAATCGCTTCGCATAATTTGCAGGCAATGCAACGTTCTTCCCCGTTGGGATAACGCCGCAAGGCATGTTCACCGCGAAAGCGTACGGAAACCGGTCCTTTTTCGAAGGGATAGTTGATGGTGACTTTCTTCTTAAAGAAATAGCGCATTGTCAAAAATGTGGCGCTGACAAATTCTTTAAGGAGAAGTGATTTAGCTGCTTGTGCAATACCCATGATAATCTCCTACGGNGCCCATCCGGTTAATTGCANCACCAAAGCGGTGGCAAAAACCATAAAGAGGGAAATCGGCAAAAACACTTTCCAGCCTAAGCGCATCAATTGATCGTAGCGATAGCGCGGCACAAATGCCTTCACCAGTGAGAACATGAAGAACACCATGCAGGTTTTTAGTACAAACCAGAAGATACCCGGTATCCAGTTTAGAACTGCGTGATCCAGNGGCGGCAACCAGCCACCAAGGAAGAGCACAGTTGTCAAAGCGCACATCAACACGATGGAAACATATTCGCCAAGCATATATAGCATATACGGGCTTGAACCATACTCCACCATGAAACCGGCGACCAGTTCGGATTCAGCTTCAGGCAAATCGAACGGAGGACGGTTGGTTTCGGCCAGTGCCGAGATGAAGAAGATGATGAACATTGGGAACAGTGCCAACCAATGCCAATCAAGGAAAGATGGAGACAGGCCAAGCATGGTGCCGACGCCGTCTTGCTGGCTCATGACAATGTCGGTCATATTCAGCGANCCGACACAAAGCAGCACGGTGATGATGACAAACCCCATGGAAACTTCATAGGAAATCATTTGCGCTGCCGAGCGCAATGCGCCCAAAAATGCATATTTGGAGTTGGATGCCCAGCCGCCCATGATNACNCCNTAAACTTCCAGCGACGAAATGGCAAACACAAACAATATGCCAATATTGATATTTGCAATCATCCAATTATCGGCAACCGGCACAACGGCCCATGCGGCGAGCGCCAATGTTGTTGAAAGGAGCGGTGCCAGCAAGAATACGACTTTGGAGGATACGGCAGGAATTACCGGTTCCTTGAGAAGGAATTTCAGCATGTCCGCGAAGGATTGTAACAATCCCCAAGGACCAACCACATTCGGTCCGCGTCGTAACTGAACTGCTGCCCAGATTTTACGATCGGCATAGATGATGTAGGCAACGAAAATCAGCAAAGCGACTAACAATAGCAAGCTCTGGCCAACCATGATGAGGCCGGGGATGAGGTAGATATCGATGAATTGTTCTAGTGTCATGATATCACTCCGCCGCCTGCGCTACNGAACCNGATGCAAGGGCTGAACATNCAGCCATCACCTTGGATGCGCGGGATATTGGGTTGGTCATATAAAAATCCGTAACAGGGCTGGCCAATGTGCGGGTCAATGTTTTTCCGGTCTTGGNGGCACCCAANGCCTTGGCAAAGGCCGTGGCGTCAAATTCAGAATTTTCCGCAATTTCACCAATTTGGGCNAAATGTGGATGATCCGNATAAAGCTGGCTNCGAAGTTCTGTCAGCGAATCGAATGGCAAGGTTTTTCCCAGCACCGCNGATAATGCGCGGATGATTGCCCAGTCTTCTTTGGCGTCTCCCGGTGCAAATGCTGCGCGNGCGGCCATTTGGACCCGGCCTTCAGTGTTTACATAAGTGGCTGATTTTTCCGTATAGGCNGANGCNGGCAAGATAACATCGGCGCGGTGCGCTCCCGCATCGCCGTGCGAACCAATATAGACGACAAAGCCCTTGGCACTGGAAACATCAACTTCATCTGCNCCAAGCAGGAAGGTGANNTCGGAGGATTTTAGAATATCCGCNGTTGCCATNCCGCCTTTACCTGGAACAAAGCCCAGATCAAGACCACCGACGCGGCTTGCTGCCGTATGCAGAATGGATAGTCCGTTCCATGNAGGNGNGATGGCTTTTATATCCACGGCCAATTGTGTCGCGAGCGCCAGAATGTTT
>JAESSK010000116.1 GCA_016764155.1 Rhizobiaceae bacterium | reverse complement strand
GAAACGGAAACTGCTGATCGCTTCGACCATCGGCAATGGTTTTGTCGTTCCAGAGGCAGACGTCATCGCCAATACCCGCAAGGGCAAACAGGTGCTGAACGTCAAACTGCCGGTGGAGGCGCTGCTTTGCGTCACCGTTGTAGGCGATATGATTGCTGTGGTAGGTGAAAACCGCAAAATGTTGGCATTCCCCCTAAGTCAGGTTCCAGAAATGGGCCGCGGCAAGGGTGTTCGCCTGCAAAAATACAAGGATGGCGGCATCAAAGATGTTTGCGTCTTCGATCTGGAAACCGGCCTCACATGGCAGGATACCGCAGGACGAACCCATACCCGCACCAAACAAGAACTGGCCGAATGGCTGGGCGAACGCGCCCAGGCAGGCCGCATGGTGCCAAAAGGCTTTCCAAGAAGCGGGAAGTTTCAGGGTAGCTAGATTTCAGGTTGTGGATAACTGATATTTACAACCTGAAGTTGATAAACTACAACCATTGAGTGTAATTCAGTGTTTGTAGTCAGGTCACTCATGTCTATCCGGTTCTCGCGTATTCTTCCGTTATTTTTCAGCGCATCCATATTCCTTTCAGCCTGTGCCACAAAGCCGGAAGACATTAAACCATCCTATGTTTCTCCACTGGCTTACGAAGCTTATGAGTGCGATCAGCTTTCGGCGGAAGCCGAGCGGGTTTCTGGCCACGCCGCTGATATTGCAGGCGTACAAAGGAAGAAAGCCAAGGGAGATGCGGTGGCAACGGGCGTTGCGCTTATTCTCTTCTGGCCAGCCCTGTTTTTCATCAAGGGTAATGGCGCGACAGAATCCGAAGTTGCTCGCCTCAAGGGTGAAATGGAAGCCATTGAAAGAGTGGCAATTCAAAAAAGGTGCAGCATCAGGTTTGCACAAAGTTGAGCCAGGGTCGAAGTCGGGTTGAGCGTGCTTAATGTGGGAGGTCAAAGATGCAAGATTATAATTTCTGGGCAGATTTGCTGGATACCTACCAGTCCCTGTCAATCTGGATAAAAACCCTGTGGCTGATCGTACCGCCAACATTCTTGTTGGTGATGCTAACCATCATCCTGCGTCACAAAATTGCCTACAGACGTTCAGATATCAAATTTCCCGGCGAATTGGTCTATTCCATCCGCCGCGATGACCATAAACAGCTCCACGTCTATCACCATAAAAGCGGCATAGAAAAACCNCCAACGCTGGTATTGGTCGATGATGTCGGCCGNGACGTGGTNTAAACGTGTTGCCCGCCATTAATGTGGATTTCCGCGCCATTCACGTANGATGAGGCAGATTCGCATAAGAATGTGACCACNTCGGCNACTTCTTCAGGNCGACCCANGCGTTTCATCGGCACACTTTTCGCGACCAATTCATCGGTGCCGGGNGAGAGGATTGAGGTTTCAATCTCACCCGGAGCGACCGCATTCACCCGCACGCCGGTTTTATCAAATTCATAGGCCAGTNCCCGGGTAAGCGCGGAAAGTGCCGCTTTTGAAGTTGCATAGGCTGCCCCTGCAAAAGGGTGAATTTGACTGCCGGCAATGGAAGTCACATTGACNACNGCNCCCTGGACCTGTCGCAAAGGTTCAATCAGCCCACGNGTCAACATAAGAGGGGCCACCAGATTGACCATTTGCNCCTGCANCATGGTTGAAACCGGCGTNTCCGTCGCGCTGAGGCGTTCACCCTTATCGTTTTTNGGAGAAATTCCAGCATTGTTGATCAAGGCGTTTAGNCCGCGCCCATCGATCAACNCCATCAACCGTTCTATGGCTTCGCGGATGGAAGCTTCATTGCCAAGGTCGACTTCCACATGTTTGACGATGCCCTCGGCCCACGGGCAGACATTGGTGAAGGGCGTGCGTGCNAAGGTGATGACTTCCCAGTTCAGATCATAAAACCGTTTCACCAATGCGTGCCCAATACCCCGGCTGGCGCCGGTAACGGCAACAATGGGGCGAGGACTTTTGTCAGTTGGTTGATTCATAATTGGTTCCGTCTAGGATGTGTTGTTTCTATCAATCGCTATACCACGGAGATGGCACACATGAAATTATTCATCGGCAATAAAAATTATTCCTCATGGTCCTTCCGCCCATGGATCGCCATGAAGGTGAAAAATGTCGATTTCGAGGAACAATTGATCCCGTTTGATTTCGAAGCTGGTAATCCAAAATTTGCAGAATTCTCCCCTACAAACAAAGTCCCGGTGCTCCATGACGATGGGGTTATCATCACTGAATCTCTGGCCATTCTGGAATATATCAACGACAAATTCCCGGANAAGGNATTTTGGCCCAGCGATATTAAAACCCGCGCCTTGGCGCGCTCCNTAGCNCATGAAATGCATGGCGGTTTTTCAGGCATCAGAAACGATTGCCCCATGAATATGCGCCGCGANATTGGTGCCATCAATGTNTCTGACCAGACCCGCAAGGATGTTCAGCGCATCGAAACCATCTGGCGCGAATGCCTCGAACGCTTCGGCGGTCCGTTCCTGTTTGGGGAGTTCACCATTGCCGATGCGATGTTTGCCCCGGTCGTAAACCGCCTCGAAGTTTATCAACTCAGCAGCGAGCCGGAAGTGCAGACCTATTCTGCCGCGATGAAAGGCCTGGATGCATGGCAACAATGGGAAAAAGCGGGTAGGGCCGAACCGTGGACCGTTAATGTGGACGAAGCCTAGTCCTCAAAGCGNGTCCAATGCCCGCCTTCAAGCCGTTCTTGTGGCATGAATCGGGATTTATAAGACATTTTGGGTGAACCCTCGACCCAATAGCCCAGATATACATAGGGCAGGCCGAACCTGCGGCTTCGCTTGATGTGATCAAGCACCATAAAAGTCCCGAGGCTGCGCTTGTTTTCTGCGGGTTCGAANAAGCNNTAAACCATGGAAAGGCCGTTTTGCAGGATATCGGTCAGGGCCACAGCGATGAGGTCGCCTTCACCTTTTCCGGTAATGCCTGAATCGGGGCCACGTTTTCGATATTCGATAACGCAGCTATTCACATGGCTGTCTTCCACCATCATGGAATAATCAAGTACTGTCATATCCGCCATGCCGCCATCTAAATGCCGATCATCCAAATAGCGCCGAAACAGGGAGAACTGTTCGCTGGTAGGGCTGTTAGCGACAACTTCACCGATTAAATCATCATTGCGATTGGCAATGCGCTTGAAAGAACGCGATGGCCTAAATACATCAGTCAGTACCCGCACGGAAACGCAGGCACGACAGCGCTCGCAGGCAGGNCGATAAGCGATATTTTGTGAGCGTCTGAAACCGCCATTGGTCAGCATATCGTTTATGCTGGGTGCTTTCTCACCGACCAGATGGGTGAATACCTTACGCTCTTCCTGTCCCTTCAGATAAGGGCACGGTGCCGGAGCCGTCAGATAAAATTGAGGTGTGTCCAGCGCGTGTTTCGTCATGTTTCCAACGTTTGTTTATTTCAGAAACTAGATACCATAATACCAGGGCCCAACGAAAGAGTAGGTGAGCCAAATCAAAATCACAAGTGGGACGCCCGCAATCAGGAAATCACGAAAGCGATAGTGCCCCGGACCAAGCACCAATAAATTGGTCTGATAACCAATCGGCGTCGCAAAGGAACAGTTAGCGGCAAATATCACAGCCACCACGAAAACTTCCGGAGGAACCCCGATCCCCTGAGCCACACGGATGGCGATAGGGGTGAAGATCACGGCAGTTGCNTTGTTTGATAGCACATTGGTCAATATTGCAATCGTCAGGAAGAACGCCGAAAGCACAACAGAAGGCGGATAGCCTTCAAAGGAGCTGACAACGCTTTCGGCGATAAAAGCGGCCCCGCCAGTGGCTTCCAGCGCTGCTGCACTTGCAAGAGAAGCCCCCACCAGCATGAAAATATTCGAATCAAATGCCCGTGCCGCCTGCCGCGAATTTAGGCAACCAGAGACCAACATGCCGAAAACCCCAAGCAGCGAAGCAACCATGATTGGCAACANNCCGGTCGCTGCAGTTACCACCACAANGGCGAATATTATNAGNGCCCGCCTTGCAAAACGGCGCATGGGAACAATGGCCGATGACCATTCGAGCAAGATCAAATCACGGCTGCCTTTAAGGCCTGCCATTGCACTCGGTGTTCCGCCCATTAGCAANGTATCGCCCGGTTCCATGCGAATTTCATCCAGNGCCTTGCGCTGCATCCGGCTTTTGCGCTGTACGCCTAAGACGATGGTGCCATAGGTCGAGCGGATGGCNGCNGATTGTATCGTGCGTCCGACAAAACGCGAACCAGGTGCCACCACCACTTCGGCAATTGAGAATTCTGGTGCAAGATGATTATCTGTTGCATCGTCGTCTTCATCTGTTTCNTCGGATGGAACGCCCGTTGAACCCACCGCNAGCGCACGGGTTAGNGCCCGCCTCGTGGCACCAATCACCAAAGTATCGCCAGCTCGTAAGGTAATATCCTCCATCGCAGGNACCATCGGGGCATCATTNCGCATGATGGTACGAACGGTGATATCTTCCAATTCGCTAAAGAAACCGGCTCTCGATGTTGATCCTTCAAGACGATGACCGGGCGTAATATCGATTTGCGCAATAAACTGCCTGCCGGAAAGCGTCTTGATATCGTCAGCCATGCCGNTTCGCTGTTTTAAGATCANTGGCAGGATGAAAATCACATATATCCCGCCAACACTCGCAAGGATGAGGCCGGGGACGCTAAAATCGAAAAATCCGATCTCAATGCCTGATTTTTTAGCCACGCCCGCTACCAATAAATTGGTGGAGGAGCCAATCAGGGTGACCATTCCTCCCAATATCCCGATAAATGACAGCGGCATTAGAGCTTTCGCCGAATCAAAATTCTTTTGCGCGGCAATCGCTGTGACAATCGGAATGAACATCACCACAACCGGTGTGTTATTGAGAAAAGCCGATATTACCCCGGCGGTGATCAATAGAATTGCCAAAGTGCGGGTGCGCCCAGTACCGCCAATGCGCGCCAGAATCCGCGAAGGTGCATCCAGCGCATCCGTGTTGAACATCGCCTGTCCAATCATCAAAAGCGCCAATACGGTGACCAGGGCAGGGTTACCAAACCCCACCACCAATTCACTGGTTGTCACCAGAGGGGAACCATTCACCGGGAATAAAATAAACAGCAGCATGTAGCTGACAATTGAAGCAAGGGAGATCGCTTCAAGTGACCATTTTTCCAGAGCAAAACCAATGATTGTGCAGACCACAATCAAAAATGTCGCCCACATGTGGAAATTCTCACCGATACTGAGACCCAAGAGTTCCAAAAACTATGCCTTACTCATCAAATTTATATGAGACAGGAGTATCACCAACAATAATAGTTTTGGGAAGGGGCATTTTACCCAAATAATCGATCAGACACGCAAAATTACGGTGCCTAGAAGGATATCTTGGACCAATCTTTTGCGCGTGGAAAACATTGATACCAGCAACATGAAGGGTGTCAGCATAATATGCGCTGCCCAAAATATGATGCCGTGCATGATCGCCGTCATTGGATCAACGGGCTTGCCGCTATCCGCTTCAATCTTGAGCGAAAACATCTGCATGCCAATAGTGGCCTGTTTGGGTCCACCCAAAGTCATGCCGATATAAACGATAGCCACGAGAGGCACTAGAACCAGATAGATCAACCATGCAGCACCAAGGGTGATGATGCCTGCAAAAAATACCATGATCCCGGCAAGAAACGACAACACACCAACGCACAGATAATCAATAAAAAATGCCAGAACACGCCGCCGCCGGACTTCACTCATGCGGTTAACATCAATCGCGTTATAGCTGTTTTGATTCGCTGTTTGTGTGTTCATATTGCCCTCGTTGCATCCAATGTTGCTCGAACATAGATGGGCATTGCTGGGTTAAATTTCAATAAACCTAGTAATCCATAGTGCTTCCGGGGCTTTTTTGGCCATTCAGGATGGCTGCCACTTCCGGCGCAAAATAGGTCAAGATACCGTCCGCCCCGGCCCGTTTGAATGCCAACAGACTTTCCAGCATGGCGCGTTCTTTATCAAGGAACCCTTTTTCCACACCGGCCATGATCATCGAATATTCGCCCGATACCTGATAGATAAATGTCGGCATCTGGAACTCGTTCTTCACCCGTTGCAGGATNTCGAGATAGGGCATGCCNGGTTTGATCATTAACATNTCNGCNCCCTCAGCCACATCAAGAGCCGCCTCGTGCAGCGCNTCATCCGAATTGGCAGGGTCCATGAAATAGGTNCGTTTATCGCCTTTAAGCATNTTATCNGTGCCGACCGCNTCGCGGTAAGGGCCATAAAAGGCGGAAGCATATTTGGCGGAATAAGCGAGAATGCCGGTATCAGAAAACCCGGCATCGTTCAGCGCATCGCGGATCGCGCCAATGCGCCCGTCCATCATTTCAGAGGCGGAGATAATATCAGCCCCGGCCTGCGCCTGAAGGACCGCCGCCTTGCAAAGCTGCTCAACGGTTTCATCATTGAGGATGATATCGTCGCGCAAAATTCCGTCATGGCCGGTTTCGGTGAACGGGTCCAAAGCCACATCNGTAATNACNCCCATACCNGGNACNGCTTCTTTAATGGCGCGGGTGGCGCGATTNATCAGCCCGTCNGGNTTNAAAACCTCGGAACCCAATGCATCACGTTTCNCAAGATCAATATCGGGGAAGGTGGCCAGCGCCGGAATNCCAAGATCAAACGCTTCTTTTGCAGCCTTCACCGCGCGGTCNACGCTTAAACGTTCAACACCCGGCATGGATTNAACCGGCTCGCTGCGATCTTCACCCTCAATCAGGAAAATCGGCCAGATCAAATCATTGGTGGTCAGCGTATTTTCGCGNACCAGCCGCCGGTTCCATTCAAACCGCCGATTGCGCCGCATCCGCCGTCCATTTGTAATTTCGTCAACGCTACGTGTCATAAAACCCAAGCCTATTGATTGAACCTGTTGATATACTAACCTAAATTTAGCTCCTTGTCCTTGCGCTGATTAGCACACCTTCCCTATAAAGGAGTAAGCAAAAATCAGAGTCNCAAATGGCAATTACCCAAACCAAGCAGCCCGCACCCAACCTTGTTGAAATCGTTTACGTGACATTCTTGCGGGCAATGGCGTTGGTTTTCGTATATTTTGCCCTGCAATACTGGCTGCGCGTGGTTGGCTATTATGAAGGGGACGATTATCAGTTTGATACCATGTCGGATTATTGGCGGGTGGCATCAGCTGTCTTGTCGGTGCTGCTTCCNGTTACNGCNCTTGGCNTATGGGGNCTCTTCCCCTGGGGGCCNGTCGTATGGATATTNGCNATNTGCATAGAAGTAGGCATGCATATGGGCCTGCCACAATCCTTCGGCGAACAGCCAATGTTAATGATATTCCATCTTGCCTGCGTGGTGGTTTTTCTGGTTTTGCAAGTGACGAAGTATATCATCGTCAACAAATCCTAAACGGATTTTTTCAAAAACGTTGAAAATCAGCCGTTTTCGTTCAAGAATCAAAAATTTGAACGATCTTGGTAAGACGAAATTAATCCTAAGCTTTAATTCGAATTTTATCGGTTCCGGCTATCTTGTGTTCACGGTGACGGAAATATCCGCACCAAAAACATATAAGAAGCGAGGGCAAAACCTCGNCGAAACAAGATAGCACAAACTGTAAGCGGAANNCCGTTTGCAGGTTAACTTGTGCGTACAAAAGAGCGAGATGAGAAATTCTCGCCGACACAGGAAGGCACATAAAATGACCAATAGTCTTGATTTGGTTGGTAAGGCAATTGAGCCATCGTCTACGGGCGATATCAAGCCTTTATACCTAGAGTCACTCACGCTGGTTGAACGACTGCATCGTCGTTTGCTGGATGTCATAAAAGACGAATTTGATNGCAACGGACGTAGCGACATCAATTCGGTTCAGGCATTGCTACTTTATAATATCGGTAGTTCGGAACTGACCGCTGGTGAATTGCGTTCCCGTGGTTATTATCTCGGATCAAACGTTTCATACAATTTGAAAANGCTTGTTGATCAGGGCTTCATCAATCATCAAAAATCCCGTGTAGACCGTCGCTCAGTGCGCATCAGTCTTACAGATCAGGGTAAAGATGTTGCTGCGACCATCAACAAACTCTATGAGCGTCACGTTGCTTCAATCGAGCAGGTTGGCGGCATCGATATGAGCGAATTCGAACGTCTGAACAAATCCTTGCAACGCCTGGAGCGTTTCTGGACAGACCAGATTTTATATCGCCTCTAAATTTTTTNGGAGTTGGGTTCAGCCCAATTCACCATAAGTTTACCAAACAGGCTCCATCTTAGGATGGGGNCTGCTTTNGTTTGAAATCAANGGCTGNTCNATNGANATNTCANGNCGCTCGCCACCATTGGGACAAAGTTTCAATCTACAGCAAGCTGCGGCCTTGTTTTCTTAACTTTTCGAGCATAAATATTGCTCAATGGTTCGAGCAGCACTTATTCGAAGTTGATCCTGCTCGCTGTTTGAGTGTTTGGGTCATTCACAGACTGGTTTATGCAATGAAAAGACGAAATTTTCTGACTTCTATGGTAAATATAGCTGGTGGATTTGCNGGNGCTACATTTTTGCCTGCAATAGCCAGAGCTGAAGACCCGATTAATGCGATATTGAATTCAAACAAGCGCGGCTCTTGGAATGATCAGTTCGATGCGCGCAAGGGTGATGCAGAGCTTGCTTCAACAAACATCCCGATTTTTTCCCCGCTCACCCCGACCTTTATCGAAAAAGGCATCGAGGAATATCGAAGCATTTCGATGAATGGCGGCTGGCCCGTTGTTCCNGCNAACAAAAAACTGCGCCTCGGTGTTGAACATAAAAACATAAAAGTNCTNCGCCGCAGATTGATCGTATCCGGCGATTTGGCCTCCAAATCCGGCAATAGCNATGTCTTTGACACTTGGGTTGATAGCGCGGTTAAGCGTTTTCAGGCCCGCCATGGCCTNCCNGCCGATGGGGTGATGGGNAAATATACTTTCGCAGCNCTCAATATTCCNGCCAGTGTGCGTCTTGGTCANTTGGAAACCAATNTGGTGCGCTTGCGCTCCATGTCCGGTTTCNTNGGNGATCGCTATGTCATGGTGAATATTCCGGCAGCGCAAATTGAAGCGGTAGAACTGGGGCAGGTGGCCTCACGCCATACAGCGATTGTTGGCAGAATCACCCGCCAAACACCGATTCTCAATTCTAAAATCTACGAACTGAACCTCAATCCATATTGGACTGCACCGGTTTCCATCGTCAAAAAAGACCTGATCCCGTTGATGCAAAAAGATTCNGAATATCTGACGCGCAACAATATCCAAATGTTTGCCCCCGATGGCACAGAAATTTTTCCAGCTAATGTTGATTGGAATACCGAAGAGGCGGTCAATTATCGTTTCCGCCAGAAACCTGGCAAAATTAACGCCATGGGTTCGGTTAAAATCAATTTTCCAAACCCTCATGCCGTCTATATGCACGACACCCCGCAGCAAAGCCTGTTCAGCAAGCTGTTGCGGTTTGAATCTTCCGGCTGCGTACGCGTCCAGAATGTTCGNGATCTGATCAGCTGGATTGCCAAAGATACCGAGGGCTGGGACCGCCGCGCCATTGAACAAGTGATTGAAACTGGNGAGCGTATCGACGTGAAACTCGCCGAGCCAGTGCCNGTTTATTTCACCTATGTCACCGCTTGGTCCACAAAGNACGGCGTTATCCAGTTCCGCGATGATATCTACCAACGTGACGGNGTTCCTGAACTTTCCCTGCAATAATCTCGGGCTTTACCGGGCTTTNGGCGCAAAAAGTTATTAAAGCGACGTTTATCCCTATGGTGATTTTAGGGTCGACGTGATATTTGGCGCACATAAAATTCCTCTGAATTGGGTGCAGCATGACCAACATCACAACCTCCAGCGACCTTGACGCGTTTTTCAACAAACCCCTTGCCGATGTAGACAGCGATATTTTCGGCACAATTCAGGATGAACTCGGGCGCCAGCGCCACGAAGTAGAACTGATTGCCTCAGAAAACATCGTTTCGCGCGCCGTATTGGAAGCGCA
>JAESSK010000115.1 GCA_016764155.1 Rhizobiaceae bacterium | reverse complement strand
TTGGCAATGTCGTGAATTTCTTCTGTTTGGATAATTTGTTCTTCAACCCGCCCCTGACGAAAATGTTCCGCCCAGTCATAGGTAATATGTTGATCATATCCAGCAGGTAGAAAATTGGCATTCGCCGTAGCAATCGCACCTGAAGAAGGGTTCACAATTATCGGCAAATCATCAAACGGAATTTCGCCAACCCAATCATATTGCGCCAGCCAACCGGGCACAGGCGCACGGCCCTGAATAAGGTTTTCCGCACTTCGTATCGGAACACGTCCCGGCGCAACCAAACCGATATTACCCTCAATATCAGCAACCACGATCGATTGCATAGGAGAGACAGATGTCCGCTGACTTTCGATAAATTCATCAACCGTTTTTGCTAGCGTCGTCTCAAGCACCCCATCAAGGGTAACATCGTCATGGTCCAGCGCCGTCCAACGCAGTGCCGCCACATGGTTTTCCGGCAGAATACTTTTAAGGTTTTTATAATCACCCGGCAATATCGGACCATGGCGCGTACTGCGAATTTCAATTTCAAATTCCGTACCCTTGGAGGTTTTCAGGATTTCGGTTCGCACATCGAATGCCTTTGACCCATCAGGCGTCAGATATCTCGAGTTATCACCGGGATCGAGCCGCTCGACAAAAATATCCTGAGAATCCATACCCGTCGTGGTCAGTCCCCATGCAAGATTGTCATTACGCCCAACCAACATTAGTGGCGTACCCGGGAGACTGCCGCCGATAATATTCTGCGGACCATCCTCATTGGTGAACGATAGATGCGCCAGATAGAACAACGACGGAGCAGTCAGTCCCAAATGAGGATCATTGGCCAGTATGGGTTTGCCAGATTTGGTGCGACTGCCCGATATCACCCAGTTATTAGAAGCACGCTTACCAGTGTCCACCACAATATCTGCGTATTTGGCGGGGGAGAGCGACGCCGATTCAGTAGTAAACTCATATATCTTGCGCAAATCTGGCAGTGGTGTTGGATTGTCGCGCGGACTATAACCGACCAGCGCGTCGATTTCCTTCGGTGAAAACCCTTTTGAGGCCATCGCCAGCCGTTTAATTTCATGGCCCATATTCTGGTCCAGCGTCAAAGCCATCACCTTGATAACCAGACCTGATTGCCAAGCCTGCCATGGCTCAGGCGTCACACCCAAAATCAAATATTCCGGTGGGAATTTGGTGGAAAACTTGCCCGTTTCGCGATTGATATAGGCGTTTATGCCAGCCACATAGGCTTCAACAATTTTCTTGGTTTCAGGTTTCAATAACTGATAAGAATCCCGCGCGGCACCAGCCATATCGAGCGTACGTAAAAATGTGTCACTGGGAATCGTTGCTTCGCCGAACAGTTCAGATAACCGCCCCTGCCCCGCCATACGCAGTACTTCCATCTGCCAGAGCCGATCCTGCGCATGGACAAACCCAAGTCCCATAGCAGCATCCGCATGACTTTGCGCTTCGATGTGGGGAACACCTTCCTTGTCACGCAGAACGCTAACCTCTTGTTCCAGTCCGGCAAGAGTGAAAGTCCCGTTATCATCGGGAATAGTATTGACAAGCAGTAGATAAAACATCCCTGCCCCAATAATGGCACATAATACCAGCACCCCAAGAATACCGGAAAGCCATTTGATTAATCTACGCATTGTTCTGCCTCTAAAAATACGCCATATAAACGGCGGAGAAGATTCCACACTTATTTATATGGTAGATATGGCTTTGCAGAAAGGGCTTTAACATGGCAAAAATTGCATTCATCGGATTGGGCGTAATGGGGTATCCAATGGCNGGCTATATAGCCAAAGCTGGACACGACGTTACTGTATATAACCGCACCGCAGCAAAAGNGGATGCATGGGNAAAAGAATTTGGCGGCGCAATGTCACCAACACCNGCTGGTGCTGCNGCAGATTGCGACTTCGTATTTTGNTGCGTTGGTAATGACAATGATTTGCGCGCAGTGACAATCGGCAAAGATGGCGCATTCAGCGCAATGAAAGCCGGCGCTACATTTGTTGATAACACTACCGCATCAGCAGAAGCTGCACGCGAATTATACGAAGCTGCAACAAAAGGCGGTTTCGAGTTTCTTGATGCGCCTGTTTCCGGCGGACAAGCCGGTGCTGAAAATGGTGCTCTTACCGTCATGGTCGGTGGCGATCAGGCAGTATTTGATAAAGCTCAACCAATCATCGATTGCTACGCAAAAATGATTGGCCTGATGGGNCCGGTTGGCGCAGGCCAATTGACCAAAATGGTCAANCAGATTTGTATTGCTGGCCTTGTACAGGGNCTTTCAGAAGGCATTCANTTNGCNCAGAACGCNGGTCTTGATGTGGAAGCCGTTATCGGTGTTATTTCCAAAGGTGCTGCCCAATCATGGCAGATGGAAAATCGTTGGGAAACCATGAACAAAGGTGAATATGAGCATGGTTTCGCTGTCGATTGGATGCGCAAGGATTTGGGTATTTGCCTCGACGAAGCAAATAACAATAATGCCAATTTACCGGGCACAGCGCTGATTGATCAGTTCTATAAGGAAGTCCAGAAAATGGGTGGTAGCCGCTGGGANACATCTTCCCTGCTGGCGCGTCTAAAGCACGACTAGTCAGACCANGNTCCAAGTTTTTTAGTCAGGCAATATCGGCCNTAGACGAAAACAAATAGAACAAACCCTCCGGCCCANANCGTGCCGGAGGCCGTTACNACCGACANATAGTCGAAGGGCAANNNNTCTGCNAAGACCCGCANNAGCGCGCCACAAAAAATCAAAACATATATCAATTGGGTTGCAAGGCTTGCAGTGAGCTTGCGTCCACTATGACCCAAAATTGCCCGTGTCATGATCGCTACAGGCATCATGCCAATGGTGCCCGCAGTCAACGCATGTAACGCACTTGAGGTGGAGAAGAGGTCTGGTGCCAATATCGCCAGCCCCGTCAAGCCAAACCATAGGGGCAACCACATATACCCCACATGAAGAATAAGCACTAAGGGTTCGCCAAACGTTTGCCATCCACGCCATCTGAACATCCGTATGACATGCACCACNAANAGGATGNAAAACAGATACCCNGTTAGCNCGGTNTCCGGCATAGCAATCCAACTGATAATCGTGATGAGAGTGGCAAGCAGCGCAATCTTATCAAACATCGAAAACGGNACAGGCANCGGCNAAATATCGTTNTGTTTCATCCAGTTACTGCTGAAATTGGGAATAACNCGCCCNCCNACAAGCGTGATTAGCANGGTGATGATGCCAAGGGCNAANCGTTCTACCCATGCNGTATCNGCGCCATCCAGTTGAACNANNTGATAGNTAANATTGGCCAGAGCAACCANGCTGANCATCANNCAAATCGGAATNTTGCGAANATTGCCNCCAGCNAGNACNTCACGCCATGCAATAGCTGCCACCACNACCAAGAATGATGCATCAACAATAGCNGCCGNCAANGGCCATGATGCGGATGTGATGATGGCAATGCGACCACATACCCATANCANAGAAAGCAGCGCTAATCGCACNCCGNCTATGGCGGGTCGGNTNGTCNAATTTGGCAATGCGGTTAATAAAAACCCGGCAATCACCGCGCTCAAATAGCCAAANATCATTTCATGGATGTGATAATCGCGGGNGGAAAAACTGGTCGGGATTTCCATCCCGGTTTTTAAGGCAACAATCCATAGGGGAATGGCAAAACCTGCAAANATCCCTGCCCCCAGAAAGAACGTNCNATATCCACGNTCAAACAATACNGNTCCGGTATATTGTTTNTCAGCTGNTGCCATTATTGCTACTAACTTCTCGCTTTAGCNGGNTTTTCCAAATTGATNAAATCCAGCGGCAATTGCGGTGTATCCTTTATTCGCTCCATAGCGAACGCCGATGATACATCCTGAATATCCACATCCGATACNAGCTTTTTATAGAAAACATCATAGGCCGCAANATCGGGCACCACAACTTTGAGCAAATAATCCACCTGCCCACTCATACGGTAAAAGCCAACCACTTCGGGATATTTCGAAATNACCTCGGCAAAGCGCTTCAACCATTCNGAATTATGCCGGTCGGTTTTGATCGAAACAAAAACAGTCACTCCCACATTCACCTGCTCTGGGTTAAGCACAGCAACGCGGCGCTCGATGATCCGGTCTTCTTCCATTTTCTGGATACGACGCCAGCACGGTGTGGTGGATAAACCAACCCTTCGTGCNATATCGGCGACCGGTAAGGTCGAGTCTTCCTGTAAAATTGACAGGATCATTTTGTCCATACGGTCCATCGGCTTGCTCCAGCANNAAAATNTNACTTCATTCCATATAATACGTTTTTTTGGAATTCAATTCTATTNTATCAGAATATNTGTAAAAAAANNNGAANANANTGCCGNNTTACGCCTTATTGGCAGGGCGAGCGCTTACTTCATCGAACCAGCGCAATAAATTGGTCATTTCTTCTGGAATATCAATACGAGCAGGCTTCAGGAATTGCATCGCAACTACCGCAGTTATGTCGGCGATAGAAAAACGGTCACCTGCAATAAATTCACGTGTGGCAAGCTCACTCTCAAGAATCCCCATACATGCGATTGCACGCGGCTTGTTAACCTCCCCCCATTCCCCAATCTGAGGGTTTTCAAGACGAGCAGCACCTGGATGNAGGTGACGAAAGGCCTGAGCAATCGGCAACATCANGTTTANNTCCATGCGCCGCTGCCACATCTCCACGATTGCCTTGTCGCGCGCATCAATTCCCATCAAAGCCGGATCGGGTTGAATCTCTTCAAAATACCGGCAAATCGCCACGGATTCTGAAAGCGCTGTCCCGTCATCCAAAACCAGAATCGGCAGACGCTGCATAGGGTTTAGTTTGGTGATCTTATCAGATTTCTGCTCCAGAGCATTAATATCCACATTGACCAATTCAACACCAATGCCCTTCTCAGCCAAGAAAATACGCACTCGCCGCGGGTTTGGCGCCATCCCCCCATCATAAAGCAACATAAAATATCTCCTCTTTTTTCAATTNGTTAGACCATAGATCATCAAAACGTTCATGTCGCCGCCAAACCTGCGGGGTAAAAATCACAGGCCAACACCGACCAGAATTGAAAATGCGACAATAAAATCAAACGCTTCATGGAATTTTAGAAAAAATCACTNACGCACTAAATGAAATTCTTCGAAATCAAATTAGGTCGATTTCCTAACAGGAAATTAACCAATTTAACGCAGTTTAACGNAACGATTACAACAACAGGAATTCGGCCAAGTGTCCGTGAATATCCGGNATTCCCAAACTTCCGACAAAAACATTGTCGATCGCACCAGACCGCTGAACGAAACTTCGCGGGCTGTTAAAGACATGCGTGGGCGTTTAACNTCCAATATCAGCGTGCCAATTGCTTACGAGTTTGAATTACTCACAAGTTTTGCCAAAAACTTCGTAAAGGCCNGATTTGCCCTTCCATTACTGGTAGCCGTCATCGCGGTNGTGGCATCCAACTGGATTGGCTATTTCGTTGCCGCTATTTGGGCTGGCACCATCGGCCTTTCCTATATTTTGCTGTCGCAGTTTTGCAAACGGTTTTTAAAACAGGCAAAGAGTGATGAGGATTTGCCAAGCTGGCGCGTNCGTTTTTTGTTAGTTCAATTNTTNATTTCCGGTTGCTGGATATTTTTTGCGGGCTNTGGCTGCATGACGTGCGGTGGCAATGAATATGGCGTTATCCAGTTTTCCTCTATCNTGATTGTCCAAGCAACAACCAGCATGTTGGCTTATGCCTTTGGTAGCGGCTTGTTAGTTGTAGCAGCCCCNGCCAGCATGGTGNTGGCTATGCGCTTTTTCCTGACCTATGACCCCGTCTTCATGGTGATGGGGGGCATTTGCTGCATCTCGATGATATTTTTCTATCTGATTTCAAACCGATTCAAATCATCGGTTCTTGATATGCTGGAAGCCAATGCAGAGCGCGAAAGCCTGATCGGTGANTTAGAAACAGCCAAATCATATTCCGAGGAAGCCCGCNGAAGAGCCGAAGAGGCCAATCTTGCCAAATCGCGTTTTCTNGCAACCATGAGCCANGAATTACNCACACCGCTTAATGCCATTTTNGGATTTTCCGAAGTCATNAANAACGANGTNCTNGGCAAAATTGGCAATGANACCTACAANGAATATGCTGGCG
The DNA here is from genome assembly GCA_016764155.1 of Rhizobiaceae bacterium. GTDB lineage: Bacteria > Pseudomonadota > Alphaproteobacteria > Rhizobiales > Rhizobiaceae. Next base: position 2,828 of record JAESSK010000115.1, on the reverse strand, counting down.
ATATTCATGAATCCGGCACCCATTTGCTNAATTTNATCAACGAAATTCTCGATATTTCNCGCATCGAAGCTGGCAAGCACGAACTGCACGANGAAGCNGTAAAGCTTGTCTATATCGTGGAAAACGCNTGCCATATGATTGATATCAANGCCAAGGGCAAAGGCGTTACGGTCAGCACNCAGTTTGAGGCCGATTTACCGCAGCTATGGGCAGANGAGCGTGCCNTGCGTCAGATAACCNTGAACCTGCTCTCCAACGNACTNAAATTCACNCCGAGCGGNGGCAGAATTGATATCAAAGTTGGCTGGACNCAATTAGGNGGCCAATACATATCCATCAAAGATACCGGCCCCGGCATTCCTGAAGAAGAAATTCCAATTGTGCTTTCTTCATTCGNTCAGGGTTCCATCGCCATTAAAAGNGCTGAGCAAGGCACCGGCCTTGGCCTGCCAATCGTACAAGCACTGGTGAGNATGCACGGNGGCAAGTTCGAACTAAAATCCAAACTGCGCGAAGGCACCGAGGTGATAGCAACCTTCCCCAAACGCAGGGTTCTAGAAATCATGCAACCGATCAAAGATGAAAACCACGCGGTAGAACACCCGCGTGAATATAGAAAAATCAGAGCTGACGGTTAGTTACTCGGATCAGGCGGATATTTCAGTACCGCTATGAATTTGAGCCGCCGATTTCACAACACCAGCAGCAAGTGCCGCACCGCAAGCATTCCCGGCAACAACACCTAATTCAACTAGGTAAGGCAATCCAAGCTTGTTGATGAGGGCATTCATGGCATCCCCCTTTGCCCGCTCCCCGATCACACAATGNTCAACGGTATCGCTTGCAAGCGCTTTTAATATCGCAGCGGCAATAAGNGCGGTATAGCCATCAAGAATAACCGGAATATGTTGCACCCTTGCNGCCAGAATAGCACCGCAAAGTGCCGCCATCTCNCGCCCACCCAGCAAACGCAGAATTTCCAACGGGTCTTCCAGATGCCCTTTGTGNTGNCCAAGAGCGCTTTGGATATTGGCCNATTTGGCATTTGCCATCTCGCNGGTTTCNCCCGGTTCGGAAAAAATGNAATTNTCNNCATTCNCANNAAACAAAGCAGCATATATTGCTGAGGCAGCAATCGAATTATCNANNTCTACNGCGCCNAGACATAAAAGATCAGTCCCACCGGCAATTGCCTCCATTCCAAATGCAATGGTTGCAGCACAATCCCGTTCTTCAAGNGCAGCTTCAACGGTTATATCGCCAACAGGAATTTGCAGGGCAAGATCAAAAACCTTCAAACCCAAATCATTGCTGGCGCAAATCTGNTTGATNGCCCCACCACCTGCTGAAATATTGGCCACTTCGTCCGCGACGGACCGCAAGCCACTTTTAACGGTTTCACTGTGACTTCCTGCAAAAATCGCCACCAAAGGTCGGTTAATAGCCGGACTATGGCCACTCCACGCCGCCAACCATTCACAAATTGTTTCCAATTGCCCCATTGAACCTGTTGCTTGAGCAACACTCAAATTGCGGGCTTTAGCTTGCAAAAGCGCTTCATCATCGGCCCCTGGCAAGGATTTAACCAATGCCCGAATGTCGTCGAATGGCAGTCCAGAACCGCTCATCGTAAAATATCCTCAGTTTTTTGAAAAAACCAACACGGTAATTTTTTCTTGTGATTTTCGTGATAATGCTTACGTCTTTACGCAAGAGTTAATCANGAGGAAACCCGTTGGACCAACCGGAACCCGATTTAAAGGCTAAAATAGANTCCCCATGCGTTTGGGTTTGCGTNATCGATGCAGACACAGGCTATTGCTGTGGCTGTGGACGCACGGGCGACGAGGTGGCTGGCTGGATCAATTTTTCTGTGCCAACGCGCGAACAAATCGTTGTTACCCTTCCCGATAGGATGAAAACCATTGAGTTCGACCCAAAGCTCGAAGCAAGGGCAAGACGCAGGGCTAAGAGACTTGCCCAAAGAGATAATCAAAACAGCGCCTCCGCCAGCATTTAANATGTTGAAAATCGCGCTGGGCATCATCGGAATTGGCGCCATTGCTCTGATACTCAATCACGACAAAGGCAGCATACTCGGNATTGATAATGATCATTTCGCCCAAGTCATTTTCTTTAGTGCGTGGGGTGCCGTATTGGGCAGCGCAATCCTGCCGCGNAAAGGCGAGTTCAAACGGGTAGCCAGCAATTTACTCACTTGGCTCTCCATTATTTTGNTCTTAATGACCGCCCACGTCTATCGCTATGAATTACAGGACATCGGCTCCAGATTATCCGGCGGATTGATACCGGGAAGCCCAATCTCTACCCGAACGGTAGATGGCAGAAACCAAATCATGGTGGTACGCTCACGCAACGGTCATTATGAAGTCAACGGCGCAGTTAATGGTAACACGGTCCGCTTCCTGGTCGACACAGGAGCCAGCTCCGTCGTTCTAAGCGCAAAAGACGCGAAAAACGCAGGGATCGACGTCGATAATCTGCGCTTTAGTTACCCTGTATCTACCGCCAATGGCATGACCAAGGCTGCAAAAATAAGAGTGGAAAAAATATCAATCGGCACAATCACCCGCTATAATTTATCGGTCATGGTTTCAAAGCCCGGAGATTTACGTGAAAGCCTGCTCGGCATGAACTTCATCGATACATTGTGGGGATTTGAAATCCGTGGCGACCGGCTGACCTTCACCGATAAATAGCAAACTATTCAGCCCCAGAAGAAGCTGTAGAAAAACCGCATTGAAACAATGATAAGAAACGTCCCAAAGCTCAATTGCAGCTGACGGCGGCTCATCTTATGGGCAAGC
>JAESSK010000114.1 GCA_016764155.1 Rhizobiaceae bacterium | reverse complement strand
CAGGGACACGTATAAACGGAATACCTGTGTAATACAGTAGGGCAAATGCTATGCGCCCCAGAATAATGAGCAATGCCGCTGTTTCTGCACCGCTCCCCTCAAGGCCTACCAGTGCACCTGCTGCAAGAACCGGTACGACATAGGCAGCTGATTCAACTTGGTTTTGATACGCGCGCTGAATGCGCAAACCTAGTTGTGTTCGCTCAACCGGTTTCCGGTTTGCAGAAAACTGATCTATATTTTAATGGCAGCAATATTGCTCTTTAAGCCAACTGGCTTGTTTGGACGGGCATGAGATGGTGAGAGAAAAATACCTAAATCTAACCATGGCATTGGTGCTTCTGATCGTTCCAATCGCAGCGGTGTTTTTGGACGAACCCTTCATCATTACGCTGGCGACAAAAGCAACAATCTTTGCGCTGGCCGGTGTTGGGCTTAACCTCGCATTAGGGCAGGGCGGGCTCGTGAGTCTTGGCCATGCGACCTTCTTCGGCCTGGGTGGATATGCAATGGGTATCCTTGCAAGCCACGCACAAAGTTTCACACCATTGATGGAAATTCCGTTCCTGATCGAAGGCACAAAATCCATGCCAATCATTTGGCTGGTNGCGATTGTTACGAGCAGNCTNGCCGCTCTGNTNGTNGGNCTNNTAAGCCTGCGCACATCNGGTGTCTACTTCATCATGGTGACATTGGCGTTCGGTCAGATGTTCTATTATTTNTCGATCAGNTGGCCTGCTTATGGCGGCGAGGACGGGCTATCGATTTATGTCCGCAATGGNTTTCCGGGNNTAAACACCCTTGATCCGATCCAGTTCTTTGCGATCTGTTTTGTCCTGTTGATGATCGTTTTGTTTTTCATGGCGAGACTTACAAAATCNCCGTTCGGNCTGGCGCTGAACGGNGCACGTCAGAATTTCGAGCGGGTTCAAACCATCGGTATNAGCCCCTTCAAGCTCAAGCTCGTTGCNTTNGTGATATCNGGTGGGATNACCGGTCTGGCCGGTGCGCTTTATGCCGATCTCAACCGCTTTGTTAGTCCCACTATGTTCACTTGGCAGACCAGCGGGGAAATCATGGTGTTTGTGATCCTCGGTGGTGTCGCCCGTCTTTACGGCCCTGTTGTAGGGGCNGCNGTGTTCATATTGCTCGAACATGTTCTGGGTGGCTTATCAGAGTATTGGCATATCTATCTGGGTGCGATCCTACTTTTGGTCGTGCTCTTTGCCCGAGGTGGATTGATTGGCACGCTCTCGAAAAAGGAGAGCAGCCATGACTGACGCGATCCTGAATGTGAAAAATGTGAGCAAATCCTTCGGCGCAGTAAAAGCCAGTGATCAGGTTTCCATTGATTTGAAAGTGGGGGAAATTCACGCGCTAATCGGACCAAATGGTGCCGGTAAATCAACGCTCATCCAGCAAATTGCCGGGGGCATAAAACCAGACAGCGGCAGCGTTTATTTCCAAGGTGAGGATGTGAGCGCCTACACTACGGTTCAACGAGCAAAAATGGGCCTTGGGCGCACGTTCCAGATTTCTGCTTTGGCAATGGATTACACGGTTTTAGAAAATGTTGTTTTAGGGGCTTTGGGACATAGCGGAAATGTCTTTCAGTTTTTCAAACCTGTCATGAAAGACACCGCTTTGCTGGATAGAGCCCATGAAGCTCTCAAGCGTGTGCAGCTCTCGGATTTAGCCTCACGCCTGACATCGGAACTATCACATGGTCAGCGCAGGCAACTCGAAGTAGCGGTCGCTCTGACATTGTCGCCTAAGGCATTCTTGATGGATGAACCCATGGCCGGCATGGGNGGGGACGGGTCAAAACGACTGACGGAATTTCTGAAGGAATTAAAAGACGAGGCCCCGATCTTGTTGGTGGAGCATGATATGGACGCGGTCTTCGCTTTGGCNGATCGCATCAGCGTGCTTGTCTACGGAAAGATAATTGCCACTGGCACCGTGAGTGAAATCCGGTCCGATCCCGAGGTCCGCCGCGCCTATCTTGGCGAGGAGGATTGAACGTGAATTTGCTCGAACTAAACCAGATCACAGCAGCTTACGGTGCTTCGCAGGCTTTGTTTGGCGTTGACCTCACTGTATCGGAAGGCGAGGTCGTGGCGCTGATGGGGCGCAATGGCATGGGNAAATCCACCACCATCAAAGTGATCTGTCGTTTGCTNAAAAANTTNGATGGCGACATTCANTTNGCAGGCCACGATATTTCNTCACTTCCGTCATTCCGCGTTGCACGCTTAGGCATCGGTCTGGTCCCCGAAGGTCGNCGNTGTTTTGCAAGTTTAAACGTNTGGGAAAATCTCCATGCTTCCGCACGAAGCGGCGAATGGGATTTTNAAAAAATCTCCGAGCTGTTTCCGAGNTTACAGGAACGTCGTGANCAATCAGCCGGATCATTATCNGGTGGCGANCAACAAATGCTGGCNATTGGTCGCGCNCTCATGACCAATCCNCGTCTNTTGATNTTGGANGAGGCAACAGAAGGTCTTGCCCCNGTNGTTCGACAGGAAATNTGGTNNGCNATTGCCCGGCTCAAGAAGGACACGGGNATGGCCATTTTGGTGGTCGATAAATCGATCAAGGAACTGCGTTTAGTNGCCGATAAAATTGTCATTCTTGANCGCGGAAAATCNGTTTGGCANGGTGGNATGGANGATCTCAATTCTGACATCACCAATAANTATTTGGGGGTTTGACGGNTTTTATCCGGCAAACATCTCCCGGCGTTTCTTAAGCTCGCGCGCAACAAATTCCACAAACAATCTGACCCTCACTGAATCACGCAGATCGCTATGCAATAACAACCAAATGCTGCGATCAGGATAGGTCGTCGTGCCGGGAACAAGTTGCAAGTTNGGACTGAATAGACGTGCATAATAGGGNAGNCTGGTCATGCCCATGCCCTGACTTGCCAGATGCATTTGCATAATTCCCTCCTTCGCGNCGTGGCGAATTTCAGCNGCCGGAAAGGGNGAGGTTTTNACCCATGCACGTTCTTCCGCGGGGTTTCCCCAGCCAAGCCATGTCAGCCCTTCGCCTTTGGGGCCAGCATCCGCCATGTGGCGTTCAATATAATCTTGAGACGCCATAACTGCCCCGTGATATTGCAATACTTTGCGCCCGAGCACATCGTCGGTCACCCCGAACGCCACGCGAACAGAGACATCGGTTTCGTTGCGCGCAAGGTCCTCGAATAAATTGGTCACAACGATTTGNAGNTCGATATCCGGNTATTCAAGNGCAAANTCNGCNAAAATTTCNGGCANGATNTTGTANGCAAGACTTGGCGGCACGGAGACNCGAACCCGTCCGGAAGCTTCACGGTCCAATCCGGTCAAACGTCGCCTTGCGTCCATCACAGCCTCTTCGGCGCGCATCGCCATCGGCAATAATTCTTCGCCAGCAAGGGTTAGGGAAAGACCATCGACGGAACGATTGAACAACCGTGCTCCATAGGTTTTTTCGAGGCTTTCCAGATGGCGCGATACGGTCGCGTGGGTAGAACCCAAATGGGCGGCAGCGCCACGGAAACTTCCCTCATTGGCGATGGCCAAAAAATAGGGAAGGTCTGTCCAGTCTGGAAATTCTTTCATAATTGGATTCCCGCTTTCGAAGCAAATTAGCAATTTCACTGGTTATCAGGTGGATTGTTTTCTAACCACAGTGGCGCATATATAGATATTTTAAAAATAAATGCACCACCTATTTTTACTCTCATGAGAGGTGCAATCGCCTCCAACCAGAGAAAGCGAAAATAGGTATGACCAAGATAGTTGTCGAAGAAACCGTAAACGCATCGGTTTCGGAAGTATGGAAAAGTTGGGATGATTTTGGTGGAATTGCGCGCTTTGCACCAAATTTGAAAAAATCATATCTGCTTGAGGGCAGTGCCAAAACCGGACTTGGCGCCAAGCGTCACTGCGATATGGCTGATGGCAAGAATTTCCTGAAAGAGGAAATCATCGAATACATCCCCAATGAAAAACTGGTGATTGATATCATTGACGGTTCGATGCCGATGAAATCCGGCACCGCGACCTTCGATCTGAAATCGCTCGGAAAAAATCGCACCAAGGTGACCATGACCATGGACTTCGTGCCAAAGTTTGGAATCGCTGGAAAAGTAATGATGGGTGCCATGAAACCGATGTTTCGCAAGCTCCTCAAATCCATGCTGAAGGGCAATGCCGATTATGTGCAATACGGCAAGATTGCCAATCAACAAGCAGCCTAAGCAAGCAAATAATCAGGACAAGAACATGATGAAACTCGACCGCAGAAATTTGTTAAAAGCATCAGCCGCACCATTGGCATTGGCGACAATTATAGGAGCTTCAAACCCTTCGATTGCAGCGCAACCTGAAAAGCCCAGCGAGCCATACGGCCTCCCCATTTCCGCCGACTTTCCCTTCGAAAAAAAGANCGTNNCNGTNCTGGATTCACACATCAGCTATTTGGATGAAGGCAAGGGACCTGTCGTACTCTTCCTGCACGGCAACCCGACTTCTTCCTATCTTTGGCGCAATATTATTCCCCATGTGGTCAAGGCAGGCTATCGGGCAATCGCGCCTGATTTGATCGGCATGGGGGACAGTGGAAAACCAAAAATAGGTTATACATTTGAAGAACATGCGGCCTATCTTGACGCCTTCATCGAAGCAACCGGATTGCAGAATATTACATTGGCAATCCACGATTGGGGTTCTGCTCTCGGCATGAGATATGCTCGATTGAACCCAGATAATGTGCGTGCATTGGCATTCATGGAAGCCATCATCCCACCGGCCTTTCCTGCNGCTTCCTATGAGGCAATGGGCGCNATTGGCGATCTCTTTAAGGCGCTGNGAACGGANGGNGTCGGCGAAGACATGGTNCTCAACAAAAACTATTTTGTCGAGGAATTNCTGCCAAAAATGGGTGTNGCNCGTGGGCTGACTGAGGCCGAGATGGTGCATTATCGCGCGCCTTATCCGACACCGGAAAGCAGGCTTCCAACGCTTCAGTGGCCACGGGAATTGCCAATCGCCGGAAGTCCAAAAGCCGCCAATGATGCAATTCTTGCCAATGGCGAATGGCTGACCAACAGCCAGATTCCAAAGCTCTATTTCTACGCATCTCCCGGCGCTATTAATCCAGCACCGGTGGTTCAATGGGTTATTGCAAATGTGCCAAATCTAGAAACCCGCTTTGTTGGTCATGGCACCCATTTTCTGCAGGAGGATCATCCAGAACTGATCGGCACGAGNATCGCCGANTGGTTGCGCCGCAGGNAAATTGGCTAGCTGGTTACTTTAAAAATGCATCCGGTGATNNNATCACCGGATGCTCTTTCCAATTTAATAAGTATAGGTTTACAATGTGGACAAACACGCAGGTAATTGGAGNGACCTATGGAAAATAACACCATGATGTTGACGATTTTTCTGAAACACGACCAGACAAAAAATCTTGAGGAAATTAATCAAAAGCTCGANGAATCCNGATTTTGGCTGACCTTTCCNCCNGANGGNGTNGANGTGGTTTCCTGGANTGTGATGATGGGAATTGGCCAAGTTGTAACCNTNAGGTTNCCCGCGGAAAAATTNAGAGCCGTAAATCTCGCNATCGAGANAACCGCGTGGGGCGCATTCCAAACTGAATTTTACACCACCTATGATTTNGCTCCAATTGCCGANAAAATCCGNNTGGAAAAGCAAAATAACGCAAAAGCATAATCAANNAANATAAGTCGNTTTTGNAGGCTTNGGCGAGGTTCGGTCCGCTCTGGTTGCTGGCTGGTGCACCGGTNANATTCAACGCTCTCAATAAAGTGTATTCACATTACAGATCGTTAATTATGTTGACCAAAAATGTCATGTTATCTATCGCTTGATATNCNAATNTTGGTTTTGAANTAGTTCAGATGGAGTTGTTTGTTGTTCTTTGAAATTATTCTGAACACTCTTTTGCTCCCACTGATATTTGGNTTGGTTCTATACCCCGTGACAGTGGTTTTGGGGGCCGAAAACCCGCTCTCCGCGCTGATNGCCGGGTTTCTGATNATTNCCATTTACATAATGCTGGAAGGAATGCCCTCATTCCCTCCCGTCTCTTCNAGACATAAAGTCGTATTCTTGATAGGCGGTTTTATTGCGAGCTCTTTGTTGTTTGGCCGGTGGAAACAGCTCGGGAATGGCATCAANTTTTTGCTATTATTGATAGGCTTGGTCTGGCTTGGCTGGAACCGGATATCGGATCCATCCATGTTGCCACGGTTCTTTGCCCTGGCGGTTTTGATCGTTTTGGCAATATTTGCTTCGATCTATTCGGTGAAAATTGATCTTCCGAAAAAAGATGGATTTATCTCTCCTATTACGCTGCTTTGTTTCGCGATTGGCGGGGCGCTGATTTCGCTTTTCGGGGCCTATATCGGGTTTTCTCAGGCATTGGGCGCAATGGCCGCTTTTCTCGGGGGCTATATTTTGATTGCGTATATCGGCTTGATCCGGCAGCCAGAAAAATCTCAAAAATTACTATCCGGCACCACACTCCAGATCATTTTATTGAGCATCGTGACGCTCCTACTGGTCGTTGGCCTATTCGCGCCGGGCGTAAGTCCTGTGGCGCTGGCAGTGCTAGGATTGACACTTGTCAGCCCTCAGATTTCTTCACGACTTAACAACGCGAACAAACGCTTAAGACCCATACTAATTGGCTTGATTGCAGCAATACCGACCGCTGCTTCCATTGCTATCGCAGCGCTTTGACCTGAAGGTCTTGGTTCTTCGGTAAATTCCCATAACCGTCGGAATTTTGGAGTATTTTAGATGAAACTACCTAGTAAACTAATTCTTGCCTCCGCAGTATTGATGTTTTCAAACGCTGCATTCGCCGCCGATAGCTATAAAATTGACCCTGTCCACACATGGGTGAACTTTACAGTTAGCCATGGAGGCTGGGCTGCCGCATCCGGTCAATTCAGAACCGTTTCAGGAGAGATTTTATTTGATGCGGACGAATTGACCAAAAGTTCTGTCAAAGTGGAAATTGATGCTTCCAGTGTCGATACCAATAACCAGGCTCGAGACCAACATTTATCAAGCCCCGACTTTTTCAATTCAGCGGAATTCCCGAAGATCACCTTCGAGAGTACATCCATCGAAAAAACCGGCGATAACACTGGGACAATTACCGGCGATTTGAGTATGTTGGGTGTATCGAAACCGGTAACCCTAAACGTCACGTTCAATAAGTCGGATGATCGCAAAGTCGGTTTTTCAGCCGTTGGAGAACTGACACCGAGTGATTTTGGCATGGCAAAAGTAGCTGGATTTGGCATGGGGCCGAATGTTAAATTCACCGTTGAAGTAGAAGCATCAAAATAGTGTAGTGTTTTACGTGCTCATTTTTGGTCAATCAAACGGCGAAAATGTGCACGTGATCACATCAATTAGAATGGATAATATGAATGGCAAGACCTGACCCGCGAATTCTCGAAGTCATTCAGGTGAAACAAATCACGCCACATATGAGGCGCGTCACATTGGGTGGCGCGGGGTTAAAATCCTTCCCGGCAGACCAAGAGAGCGCGTATCTTAAAATGATGTTTCAATCAGAGGTTTCTGATCGTCCCATGCTGCGCACCTATACCGTTAGATATCAGCGCAATGATGAAATCGATGTTGATTTCGTGCTGCATCACGATGGTGGCCCGGCGGCCACTTGGGCNGCNACNGTAAAACCCGGCGAGACGATAGAAGTGCGNGGCCCGGGCCCNAAAAAGCTGGTCGATACAANNGCTGACTGGTTNNTNATCGTNGGCGACATGACGGCCTTGCCTGCAATCAGCGTCAATATCGAAAGTCTGCCCGCTAATGCAAAGGGCTATGCCGTCATTGAGGTGACTGAAAAGGAAGATATTCAGGAAATATCTACTCCTGAAGGTTTTGATATCTACTGGTTGGTCAATCCAAATCCCGGCAAAGACAACCAAATGCTTATTAGTAAAATTCGCTCGCTGCCATGGCAAAAGGGCAGGCCCTTTGTTTGGGCTGCGTGCGAATTTAGCAGCATGCGCCAATTAAGAGAATATTTTCGCAATGAGCGACAGCTCGATAAAACCGAGTTGTACATTTCCAGCTATTGGAAGCATGGAATCGATGAGGATGCTCACAAAATAGCAAAACGCGCCGACGCCTANGCCTNCTTGTTATGCAGTNCCCGCATGGTTTCGGCTGATTGGCGAACCACTTCTGAAATTTGTAAAAGCTGTTGTGCCAATGGGCTTGTCTTGCGCCAGATCATNCCGATTGTTCGCGAGGGTTCTGGCTTATTAAAATGCGCAACCGACACCGAGGCNGCACTCGTCTCCACCGCGACAGCCATTTCCGGNAGCAAGGTGACACCAAGACCAACGCCGACCATTTGCACCAGAGTTGATAGGGAACTTGCATCCAGCTCCCCCGATGATTGAGCCGATTGAATGTTGCAAAACGAAAGGGCCTGATCGCGAAAGCAATGTCCCTCTTCAAGCAAAAGCAGTTTCATTTCACGCAACTGATCGCCATTGGGAACAGGCTTGCCTTCATCCTCGCTTGGTCGGACCAGCACAAAATTTTCAGTAAATAACGGGACTTCGGTAAACGAATTTTCAGATACCGGTAGAGCAACAATTGCCGTATCCAGGCGACCTTCCGCAAGCTCTTGTATCAGCTTTGGCGTCAGCGTTTCACGCACGTGAATATCCAGTTCGCTATTCTTCTGGTTTAGATTGCCGATGATCGTCGGCAGCAGATAGGGTGCGATTGTCGGGATCACGCCAATGCGCAACCGGCCTTGTAGAAGATCNCGCGAGGCACGCGTTAAATCATCCAGTTCATCAATCGAGCGCAGGATATCACGTACACGCAAGGCGAACTCTTCGCCAAAATTGGTTAGCCAGACCTGTCGCGGGCCACGTTCAAACAGTATGATACCGAGTGATCCCTCAAGTTCCTTGATCTGCAAAGAAAGCGCAGGCTGGGAGATCGCGCAGGAATCCGCTGCACGGCCAAAATGACCATGACGGGCCAATGCTTCGAAATAGCGAAGCTGTTTAAGGGTCAAATTACTCATAAGGATAACTTATTGGGATAATCAGAAAATTCAACTTAAACTAATGAATTAAGTTTGTTAGAATGATTCCAGTAAAGATGCGCTAGCCATGAATCTGGATAGTCTCCCAGAGGGTTCATGAACGTTGCACACGAATCAATTTTAATACCCAAATCATAATTCTAATGAGGTGAACGCCATGACCAATGAGAGCAATAAATGTCCCGTAATGAGTGGGGCCAACGCACAAAAAGCAACCGGCAGCACAGCCAACCAACACTGGTGGCCAAATCAGTTGAACCTGAAAGTTCTTCACCAGAACTCTGACCTGTCCGATCCAATGGGCGAAGCATTTGATTATGCCAAAGAATTCAAAAGCCTCGATCTTGCGGCTCTGAAGNAAGACATCGTCGCTCTAATGACAGATTCACANGAGTGGTGGCCTGCAGATTACGGACATTATGGTCCGTTCTTCATTCGTATGACATGGCACAGCGCGGGNACGTACCGCACCCATGATGGCCGTGGCGGTGGGGCTTCCGGCTCACAGCGTTTCGCGCCCCTCAACAGCTGGCCTGATAATGTAAACCTTGATAAAGCACGTGCTTTGCTATGGCCGATCAAGCAAAAATACGGCAAAAAAATCTCTTGGGCCGATCTGCTGATCCTGACCGGAAACTGTGCCCTTGAATCCATGGGCTTTAAAACCTTCGGTTTCGGTGGCGGACGCGTAGACGTCTGGGAACCTGAAGAAGATATTTACTGGGGCCCTGAAACAACATGGCTTGGCGATGAGCGCTATAGCGGCGACCGCGACCTTGCCAACCCTCTCGGCGCTGTTCAAATGGGTCTGATTTACGTCAATCCAGAAGGCCCGAATGGCAATCCTGATCCACTNGCTTCAGCNGTNGATATCCGCGANACATTCGCNCGCATGGCAATGAATGATGAGGAAACCGTAGCACTTGTTGCCGGTGGCCACACCTTTGGTAAAGCCCANGGCGCAGGCGATCCGGATAAATTTGTTGGCCGCGAACCTGAAGCAGCCGGCATCGAACTACAAGGCCTTGGCTGGAACAATACAATGGGTAGCGGTTCTGGTGACGACACCATTGGCAGCGGCATTGAAGGCCCATGGACACCTAACCCAACAACATGGGACAACGGCTTCTTCGACGTTCTGCTTGGCTATGAGTGGGAACTGACAAAAAGCCCCGCCGGTGCAAATCAGTGGACTCCGGCGCAGGCTTCCAATCCTGACACGGCACCAGCCGCTCACGATGCATCTAAACAAGAACGTTTGTTGATGACCACTGCCGATATGGCATTGAAAATGGACCCAATCTATGGCCCGATTTCAAAACGNTTCCACGANAANCCTGNAGAGTTCGCAGACGCNTTNGCCAGAGCATGGTNCAAACTGACCCACCGCGACATGGGNCCAATCTCCTGCTANCTNGGTNCCGAAGTGCCATCTGAAGANCTNATNTGGCAAGANCCNGTTCCTGCNGTTGATCATGAATTGATCGCTTCAGCNGATATCGCAGACCTCAAAGCCAAGATTTTGNGTTCAGGCCTATCCGTCTCCCAATTGGTNTCAACNGCTTGGGCATCAGCTTCNACCTTCCGTGGTGGCGACAGGCGCGGCGGTGCCAATGGCGCACGCATTCGTCTTGCTCCACAAAAAGACTGGGCGGTTAATAANCCAGCTCAANTGGCAAGCGTTCTTGAANCCCTTGAAANNATCCAGAANGACTTCAATTCAACCGGCAAACAAGTATCCCTTGCTGACCTGATTGTTCTGGGTGGTTGTGCTGCTATCGAAAAAGCTGCAAAAAATGCTGGCCAGGATATCGANGTGCCGTTCACTCCGGGGCGTACAGACGCAAGNGATGAACAAACAGATGCAGCCTCATTTGATGTGCTTGAACCAAAAGCTGACGGTTTCCGTAACTATCTCGTAGGCGAGCCAAGCGTACCATCCGAAGAATTNCTGGTGGATCGCGCCCAATTGCTGACACTGACAGCGCCCGAAATGACGGTTCTTNTCGGTGGCATGCGTGTATTGGGNACGAACGCNGATGGCTCTGAAAATGGCGTCTTTACCGATAAGTCTGAAACACTGAGNAATGATTTCTTCGTGAANCTGCTCAGCAGAGACATTAAGTGGGAGCCGACTTCAAAATCCCAAGGCGTGTTTGAAGGATCTAACCGTGCAACAGGCAAGACCGAAATGACCGGAACCCGTGTTGATCTGGTCTTTGGTTCAAACTCTCAACTGCGCGCGCTCGCAGAAGTATATGCCAGCAACGATAGTCAAAAAGCATTTGTCAGTGACTTTGTTGCTGCATGGACCAAGGTGATGAACCTTGATCGTTTTGACGTAGCCTGATTGTTGTCAGACAGTAGATAGGTGTCATAAAAATGACATTTACAGAATAAATCGAAGCGGCGTTTCATTTTTATTTGGAACGCCGCTTTTGTATATGGGTTCGATTTTTCCGGAGTTGAATTTATTAAATAGTAGAGGCGCATAAATTTTTTTTAGCCAATACCATATCCATGCCAAGCCAGTAATATTGGTGTCGACGCGAAAGCGGGCATGCTTGGGAGAAAGCATAAATTGGGTAATTTGAACTGTAAATTGTTAGATAGGATAAATTGAATACATATGTGTATTCAATGTTGTTTGGGTGGATCAATTGGTGGCTTAATAGAGCTATTGTAGCACTTAAATAGGGTTAACTTGATGTTAACTAGCTGAAATTATACGGATATTCCATCTACTATAGTGGGGGGCGATGAAGGTCCAATTTCCGTAATGATTGCGGCGCACTAGCAAAGGATTTTTATTAAATGTTTTCAAATATACGTATTCCCTATAGAATCGCACTAGCTCTAGCAGNACCACTGATTGGTGTTTTTGTGCTTGCNGCAGAATCAATTTATAAAGATTATGAAATNTACCACCAGATGGAATTTGTTTCGACAATCGCCGAAACAGTTGCTGAATTGGGTGAACTNTCCCANACATTGCAGGTGGANCGTGGAATGACNGCCGGCTTTCTCGGCTCTNCANAAAANCANCTTCCCCAGAACCTGATTATGGCCCGTAAGGAAACTGATCATGAGTTCACTCGTTTTCATGAGTTGGTGGAAAAATTAAAGCATGGGACTCATCAAGAGATGAGTGCGGGCTTAGCTCATATCGAAGAAGATTTGGCCGACCTTGCTGAATTTCGCCGTACAGTCGATGCAAAAAGCATCGCCGGCAAAGACAACATGGCCTATTATTCCAAAATTGTTGCCGACATCATCGAATTGGGTTTCCACGCCTCTGGTTATTCAACCAATAGCGAAATTTCTCTCTCAATCGTTGCTTTGCTCAATCTGTCAGAAATGAAAGAGTATGCAGGCCAGGAACGTGGTCTTGTTGCTGGCGCCCTTAACAANGGGACGATCAATAAAGAGCAATTCCTGAATTTCAACAAACACATTGCCCGTCAGGAACTGGCTCACATCGGTTTCATTGCCAATGAGCCTGAAAAACATCGTGACGCCTATGAAGGAATGTTGAAAAATGTCGGAGAAGCAGACGTTGACCATCTNCGCAATAAAATTATTGCAGCNGGTGCATCGNCNTNNNANTATGGTGTCACTTCCCAACAATGGTTTGAAACCACAACNAANCGTGTGAACGCACTTCGCAAAATTGAAAAACTGGCGACTNCCAATATTCATCATGAAGTTGTCAGCCTGTCCGATCATGCCTATCAATCAATGATCGAAGACAGCATCATCAATGGTGTAATTGCAATTTTTGCGATGGGCTTCGGATATTATATGGCTCAGACAATCAGCCGTCCTATCGTTCGTCTATCTGGTACGATGGATGCACTGTCTAAGAACGATTTCGACGTCAAAGTTGATTTTTTGAAGCGTGGCGATGAAATCGGAAGCATGGCGCGCACAGTCGAGATATTCAAAGAAAATGGGCTGAAGGTCCAGTCTATGAATGAAGACAAGAAACGACAAGAAGTAGCCAGTGCCAAGATGATGGAAGACCTTGGGATCAGTTTTGGTCAGGTAGTTGATGCAGCAATTGCTGGTGATTTCAGCGGCCGTGTTGCCACAGACTTTGCTGATGATGAACTTAATGAACTTGCATCCTCGGTTAACAATCTTGTTTCAACCGTTGATGAAGGTCTGAGTCAGACCGGTACTGTGCTTTCAGCGCTTGCTCATTCCGATTTGACCCAGCGCGTTGAAGGCAACTTCTTGGGTGCATTTGCCAAATTGAAGGATGATACCAATAGTCTGGCTAATAATTTCTCGGACATCATCGGTAGTCTGCGTAGTACATCTTCCTCGGTAAAATCTGCATCGAGTGAAATTCGCAATTCCTCTGAGAACCTTTCCAGACGTACAGAAACACAAGCCGCTTCAGTTGAAGAAACAGCGGCTGCGGTTGAGGAAATTACCGCAACTGTTAAAACCTCTACCGAAAGAGCTGAAGAAGCTGGCAATGTGGTTGTTAGAACCAAGGCAAATGCCGAACGTTCCGGCAAGGTCGTTGATGAAGCTGTTGAAGCCATGCAGCGGATTGAAAAATCTTCTGACGAAATCGCCAACATCATTGGTGTAATTGACGAGATTTCTTTCCAGACCAATCTTCTGGCTCTCAATGCTGGTGTTGAAGCCGCACGTGCAGGTGATGCGGGACGTGGCTTTGCGGTTGTTGCTCAAGAAGTACGTGAACTGGCCCAGCGTTCAGCTGAAGCAGCCAAGGAGATCAAGAGCTTGATTAATGCATCGGGCGAAGAGGTCAAAAACGGCGTTAAGTTGGTAAATGAAACCGGAACCGCACTCAAGTCGATTGTTGAGGAGGTTCAGGAAATTAACGAACACGTCTCGGCAATTGTTGATGCTGCAAGAGAGCAATCATCCGGGCTTCAGGAAATCAACCAGTCGGTCAACACGATCGATGAAGGAACACAGCAGAATGCGGCAATGGCTGAAGAATCTACTGCCGCCAGCCATTCTCTGGCTGAAGATGTGTTGAAGATCGATGATATGTTGAACGAGTTTAAGGTCAATGCACCAACAAAATACCGGGCCCGTGTCGAAGATAACGAGTCTAATCTTCGTCTCGCTTCATAATACAGACAATTTTGGATCTGAAAGATCCTTGCACTGAATTGCAAAAGAATTGAAAGCCGCCTCCATGTAAATGGGGGCGGCTTTTTTATGATTTCAGATCAATGCTGGTGTTTTTCTTATTTGCCCGAAGGCGTGCAGCGCGTAATCTCGGGCCGATCCGGAAATATCCTCCAGCAGCAATCCGGCTGCGAGAGCGTAGCACCGGTGTGTTTTCCGATACATCCTTCCGGCTTTCCCGCAAAACAATATAGATACCACTTGCGATGATCACTGCTGCTCCAGCGAGCGTCTGCAGATCTGGCGTTTCGTTGAAAAACAAATAGCCGAACGCCGCAGCCCAGATGATCTGGGAATATTGCATGGGCGCGACAATCACAGCCTCACCAGATTTATAAGCACCGATCATGCAAAGCATCGCGGCAAAGGCCAGGGCAGCCATCAGCGCCATTGCGCCAATGTCGACCAGCGCCATCGGTTTATATTCAAACGGCATCAGCGCGCCCATAATCAAGAAATTGCCAAGCATTGGATATAGCAAAAGAACCACGTCGCGCTCATCCCGGCCAATCTTGCGCACGATGATAGAGGCCAGCGACGCGCTGAATGCGCCAACAAGCGCTGCCAAATGGCCCAGCGTAAATTCAGAACTTCCAGGGCGTAGCACGATCAAAACCCCGATCAATCCAACCACGACGGCACCACCCCGGTGCAATCCAACCCGCTCCCCCAATATCGGAATCGATAACAGCGTAATCAGTAACGGCATTGCAAAAAGCATTGAATAGGTTTGAGCCAGCGGCAGAACTGAGAATGCATAAAAAATGCAAACCCCGGTTGTGATCACCGAAACTGTCCGAAGCCCGGTCCACCAAGGATGGTGTGGGCGTAAATTTTGGGTGCTGGTATCCCCAACCAACATAAAGGTAACCAAGGGAAACCCAAACAGGACGCTGAAAAATACGATCTGGAACGGGCTGTAAGTTGCGCCCAAATATTTGACGATCACATCGTGGGTGGCAAAAATTCCGAAGGCCGCAAGGCCAAGAAAAACGCCTTTTGTGTTGGGACTCATTTGGGCGAATCTTTCATGCTTTGATCCAATTTCCAATTAAGTCATAAGACAGAATTAATCGCCGGTCTACTATTCCTGATAGGGTTCGATTTTTACCTTTTCCATGTAATAGCCCACATCTGCCAGAATGGTTGTCAGCGGTTTGGCTGTCAATTTTCCGGTTATCCAGATCGGATCATACATTTTATCCAGAGCGATACCCTTGATTTTAGAGACATATATAATCTGATTTCCCGGCGGGGAGGGAACATGGATGCACGCTCCCACATAGGGTACGAGCAGGAATTCAACGACGTTTTCTCCGTCTATTTCCAATGGTGTAATGAAGCCTGGAATGCGGACTATTTTGCCATTCAGATCGGAGCGAATGGAAACACCTTGAGGCTGTGAATAACGTTGGACTTCATAGAGGTCGATCATCTCCGCATATTCGTCGTCATTGCCTTCAAAG
>JAESSK010000113.1 GCA_016764155.1 Rhizobiaceae bacterium | reverse complement strand
GCTTTCGTGCAGATGGTTTGGCGGAAATTTACGGCCATTGCGATGCAGATCGTAAACCGTTGGCACAAAGGGTTTTTGCAGCGGGAACATCCGCACTTCNGCGGGCANTTTATTGCTTTTGCGCAAATTGCACGGCGAACAGGCNGCACATACATTTTCCCACGTGGTCAAACCNCCTTTGGAACGCGGGATAACATGGTCGAAAGTCAANTCGCTCGGCGAACCACAATACTGACACTGAAATCGATCCCGTAAAAACAAGTTAAANCGNGTAAAGGCCGGGTTNCTTGTNGTTTTCACATAGGATTTCAGACTNACAACGCTGGGAATGCTCATGGAAAATGTCGGACTGGACACTTCCAAATCATATTCAGCNACAATATTCACCCGGTCGAGAAANACTGCCTTGATCGCATCCTGCCAGGACCAAAGNGAAAGAGGATAGTANCTCAAAGGNTGAAAATCAGCATTGAGCACCAAAGCAGGATGAGCGTCCGGCGAAACAACTAATCCCAAAATATTTCCCCCNAAAAANTTACAATCGAATCGCAATACANTGATTGTGCTAGTATTGGAGATAACTGCCACAGCCTTGTGAAGCTTTCATGTAATTGCCCACAATTTTGTTCAGCATTGATCAAACAAAACGNCATCATGTGGGNGCCCCATCACGNCCATCGCGCAAAACNGCATAATANGACCANAACAAACGGGCAGCCACNCCCTGCCACGGCGACCATTTCTTGGTAATAGTTCGAAGTTCCTTGTCGCTCGGACGCTCACCCATATCAAACGCCACCCGCACCGCTTCTTGTAAAGCCAGATCTCCTGCAGGAAAAATATCCGGGTGACCGGCGCAAAAAAGCAANTAAACTTCCGCCGTCCACGGGCCAATGCCCTTAAGAGCGGTCAATTGTTCCAGCGCTGTTTCCGCCGGCAAATCGCACAGGGCGGTAAGATTTAACCGTCCTTCGACGATAGCATCACAGACCGTGAGGAATGTGCGCTGTTTCGGGCGTGACAGACCGGCAATCCGCCACCCCTCTTCCCCGGCAGCTAAATAATTTTCCGCTGTAAAAGGCGCCACCTGCTCACACAATCGCCCGAAAATGGCAGCTGCACTGGCCTTTGACACCTGCTGCGACACGATAATACTCGCCAAACCTTTAAAACCCGGCTCAGACAGCCGCAGAGGCACCTCGNCCACCGCCTCAATGATTGGCAGCAGACGCGGGTCGCTCTTTCCCAGATAATCGAGGCCTTCCTCAATATCCGACATGTTACGAATTGACTTCATTTGGTATGAACCCTTTGTAAGCAACATCAGATTAGCCTAAACAAAGCGCATGCCTCAACCGATTTTCAGATTTGCCCCCTCCCCAAACGGAAAACTCCATTTAGGCCACGCTTTTTCTGCATTGTTAAATCAAAAACTGGCGCGTGAAGCCGGCGGAAAATTGCTGCTGCGCATTGAAGATATCGACACCGTTCGCTGCACCCCGAAACTTGAAGCGCAAATGCTGAACGACCTCGAATGGTTGGGGATAGAATGGGATGAAGAGCCCAAACGCCAGTCAGATAATTTTGAAAATTACAGTGCCGCCCTCAAAAAATTGCAGGATGCTGGTTTAGTTTACCCTGGGTTTATGAGCCGGGGTGAGGTCAACAAAATCGTAAGCGAAGCGGAAAAAACAGGCCCCCTTTGGCCACGTGACCCAGATGGCACGCCCCACTACCCACNACACGACAAAAATATCNGCGATAAACAACGCACCGNAATGCTTGCCTCGCAAACTCCAAATTCCTATCGACTTGATATGTCCAAGGCTCTCAACACGATCTCCGGCACTCTCCAATGGCAGGAAAAAGATACGATCATAGAGGCANAGCCGCAAAGCTGGGGCGATGTGGTTTTGGCGCGCCGAGATATTCCCACAAGCTATCATCTGGCCTGCGTTCTGGATGATGCAGCACAAAACATAACCCATATCGTGCGCGGCAAAGACCTTTATTTNGCCACCGCCATTCATCGCTTGCTACAGGAATTACTAGGCCTTAAGGCCCCTCATTATTACCATCACGAACTAATTTTGGATGAGGACGGTCAAAAGCTATCGAAAAGCCGTAAGGATACAGCACTTGACGATTTGCGCGCGCAAGGAAAAAGCCCCAACGATATCAAAAGCTTGATCNGGTTTTCATAGGGTCAGAGCCTATTAATTAAGGCCATGAAAGCAAATAGAGATTTACTCGCTGACAACGGTTTTGATGATTGCCGAAAATATCAGACAAAAACACGCCGAGCCCCCAACCACCNCAATGGTCAAGGCTGGATTCCAATGGAACGTGTGCCCAAAGGAATTAAACCCGTACATGCCTGCATAAGTGCCGATTAGCAAAAATATCCAGTTTCCCACTGGACCAAAGCCCGAATACCCCATGATACGGTCGGCAATCCAACCACTAATAAAAGTGAAAGTGCAGAGAAAAGAAAAAGACAAGATCCATTGCTCGGTCGTCATCTGCCACAACATCGGGCTACTCCAAAAGTTATTAAACATTCAATTGGACTTCAGTTCTAACCCCAGCCTAAAACCATGGTATCAAGAATTGGTTTCCAGAATNAGTTGCAATTGAACCATTTTNTGNTGGGTGGTTGCTAAATCACTCATTCACAACCATGTTTAAATAAGAGCTCATANACANGCCACTNAGGCNAAAAACAGGATTTCTATGGCACAGATACTACAGCTAGCCACTCCATTTCTCATGGCCCTCGTCGCCATCATTCTTGGCCTTGGCTTGTGGAATATGGCGCGGGGCGGCAGTGCAAACCGCTCACAAAAGCTGATGCGATATCGCGTCCTTGCCCAAGCCGTCGCCGTGGTCGCAATGATCGCCGCCGTCTATTATACGCGGGACTAACAAGACAATGGTCATTCTCAACAAGATTTACACAAAAACCGGTGACGATGGCACAACTGCACTTGGGTCAGGCGAGCGGCGGGCAAAATACGATCTTCGCGTTGCAGCCTATGGCAGCGTCGATGAAACCAATGCAGCTTTAGCCCTTGCACGCCTTCACACCCAGGAAATGCCCGCCCTCAATGAGGCATTATTGCGCATTCAAAACGATTTGTTTGATCTGGGCGCTGATTTGGCGACCCCCGACACTGGTGAAAAGCCGGAACATGAACCCCTGCGCATCATCGAAACCCAAGTTGAGCGTCTGGAAGCAGAAATAGACTTCTTTAATGCAGATATCGAACCGCTGCGCTCGTTCATCCTTCCCGGGGGCTCCCCCGCCGCCAGTTATCTACATCTGGCAAGAACCGTAGCAAGACGCGCTGAACGCCTGATCGTCGAATTGTCAGCCAAACAGGGAGAAATAGTAAACCCTCCGGCAATGCGCTATATAAACCGTCTTTCTGATTTTTTGTTTGTCGCCTCAAGAGTGGCCAATAATGATGGCAAAGATGATGTTTTGTGGGTGCCCGGAAAAAATCGCTAAGGCCTTTCCTTTGTTGATGAAAGCAGACCATGTTTATTCCACTCCATGATGCCAATAATCTCAAGCACATCAGCCGCCCTTACGTAAATTACACCATCATTGCGGCCAATATCATCATCTGGGTGATTTCCGCATCTCCGGCGATTGTTGATCCCGAAACCGCCAAATGGGCGGCGATTTCATTTGGTTTCATCCCTTCGGTGGTAAATAATTTGGCTGAATTACCGGTTGAATTCTCCGTTATTCCAGAAAAACTCACCTATATTTCCTATGCTTTTTTGCACGCCAATTTCATGCATCTGGCAGGCAACATGCTGTTCATCTGGGTGTTTGGCGACAACATCGAAGATGCCATGGGGCATTTGCGCTACATCATTTTCTACCTGTTATGCGCTGCAGGAGCTGCTTTTTTTCATGGAATGGTCGCCAAAATTTCCAATGCACCTTTAATCGGCGCATCAGGTGCCGCCGCCGGTCTCGTTGCGGCCTATCTTATATTG
>JAESSK010000112.1 GCA_016764155.1 Rhizobiaceae bacterium | reverse complement strand
TGCCATATCGCTGCCCGGCGCAGGCAAGAAAAAGCCTCGCCCGACAAGTGGCAGCAAATACGCAATGTTCAACAATGAACTTATCATCAAAACGGCAATCATGATTTTATGACCGCTATCGGCAGCACCCACCATCAATAGATATTTGCTCCACGAGCCGCCCAAGGGTGGTAGGCCGATGATGGAAATTGCCCCGATTAAGAATGCGATAAAGGTGAATGGCATGGCGCGGCCAAGGCCTTTCATATCGCTGATATTGGTTTTGTGGGTCGCCACATAGATTGAACCGGCGCACATGAAGAGCGTAATTTTCCCCATTGCATGCATGGCAATGTGCAGACCGCCACCCAAGGCACCCATCGAAGTGGCAAGCGCCATGCCGAGCGTGATGTACGAAAGCTGGCTGACAGTAGAATAGGCCAACCGTGCTTTGAGATTATCCTTGGTCATGGCGATGATCGATGCGGCAAGGATTGAGAACGCAGCCAACCACATCAGCCATTCGGATGATCCGGTCTTGGCCAGAAAATCAATGCCGAAGATATAGATGCCGACTTTTAGCATGGTGAAAACACCGGCCTTCACAACGGCTACCGCATGAAGCAGCGCGCTCACTGGCGTGGGTGCAACCATGGCGGCAGGAAGCCAGCGGTGAAACGGCATCAATGCCGCTTTACCAATACCAAAGGCATAGAGCGCTAGAAGCACGGCAACCAATGGTCCTGAAATGTTGCCATCGAGAATTCCGCCGACTTTGAAATCGAGCGTTCCGGCAATGTGATAAGTCCAGATAATCGCCACCAATTGCAGGCCAATCGAGGTGCCGATCAAAATGCCGAGATAGGTTCTAGCTCCACGCTTGGCATCTTCGGTTTCCTTGTGGGCAACCAGAGGATAGGTGGAAAGCGTCAGCAGCTCATAAAAAATGAACAAGGTGAACATGTTGGCCGCAAAGGCAATGCCCATCACCGAACCGATGGCAAAAGAGAAACAAGCAAAGAAACGCGCATGTTTCTTCTCATTATTGCCGCGCATATATCCGATGCCGAAGATATGGGTAACAATCCAAAGGCCAGAAGCAATGGTCGCAAAGAGCAGACCAAGCGGCTCTACATTGAAGGCCATGGTCAGGCCGGGCATTACAGTAAAGAGCACATTGGTATCGGTTTGTGCTCCGCCNGTATTGGCNTGAATNATNAANACCAGAATGAAGGTGATAACNGCNGCAANNAANGTNGTNCCATCACGCANATTCTCGCGGTCNCGCATTAGCAAATTAGTTACTGTTGCNAGGGCNGGNACCAGCATGGTTAGGAGAATGGCGGTGTGAGTCTCAATCATCTTGAGCCTCCCAACAATCCATCAGCTGCAACGCTTGCAGCCGTCAGGGTAACGTCCGTATTAAAGCCAAAGAAGATACANGCCAGTGNCAAAATCCAGATTGGAACCAACATGGAAAGNGGCGCTTCGCCTTTAACGGCACCCGCCACCGGTTCACTCAAATAAAGCACTTCGATCAGTTTCCAGACATAAATCACTGCCAACAAGGACGACGCAACAATCAATATCGCGACCCACCACCAGCCTTTTTCAATAGAACCCTGAACCAATACCCATTTGGAAATGAANCCTGCTGTTCCNGGAACCCCGATAAGACTGACACCGGCAATCACCATTGCGGCACTGGTCCAAGGCATGAGTTTCCCCATTCCGCGCANGCGATCTAGGAAGGANCTGCCGGTTTTNAGCGTCATNGCACCAAGCGCCATNAANAANGCGCCTTTGGTAATGCCGTGATTGAANAAATGAATGATCGTGGCAGTAAGCCCGGTTTTTGTGAGCATGCTAATGCCGAGCAGCATGTAACCGATCTGGGCAATGGATGAATAGGCAAACAGCCGTTTNACATCGTTCTGGAAGATCGCCACGAAAGAGGCCGCAAACATTGCCAGCAACGCAAATGGCAGGATGATGAATTCCAGCGTATGGGCTTCAAACAGAAATTCCGGTTGGAANACNGTGAACATAAATCNCAGCAACACATAGACGGCAACCTTGGTTGCGGTGGCGGCGAGAAACGAAGTGACTACGGAAGGCGCGTAGGTATAGGCATTCGGAAGCCAAAGATGCAGGGGATAGATAGCAACCTTCAATCCCATGCCAACGATGATGAAGGCGAAGGCCGCTCGCACCGTTCGGTTGTCGCCTTGATCTGCAATCCGGTCAGCCAGATCGGCCATATTGAGCGTACCGGTGCTCATGTATAAAAGCCCGATGCCGATCACAAAGAAGGTCGCGCCAATCGTACCCATGATCAGATAATCGTAGGCTGCTGTGAGTGCGCGTTTATCTTTGTTAGCTCCTTGTGCCACCAGCACATAAGTAGAGAGCGACGAGATTTCCAAGAATACAAAGACGTTGAACGCATCGCCCGTTATCACCACGCCGAGCATGCCTGTCATGCAAAGGAGATAGCAGGCGTAAAATAGAATATGATTTTGNGGCGCAATTTCAGCTTCNACACTTTCGCGNGCATAAAGCAGAACGACGGTTCCAATGCCCGAAACGATCAGAAGCACAAACGCATTGGCAGCATCCACCCGGTATTCAATACCAAGGGGCGGAGCCCAGCCGCCCAGATGATAAGAAAGGACCGAGCCATCAATCACTTGGGAGAGCAANATNATAGCAATGGCAAAAGCNATAGCACTGGCAAGAAACGCAATGCCCCAAACAAGCTTGCGACTGTTAAAAAGCACACACAAAGGTGCAGCAACAAATGGCACAAGCACCTGAAGCACAGGCAAGTGGCTGATCAACCCCGATGAAACAGCAAGTGACACTACGCGCGTCCCCCCATCGCATCGCCATGGGCACGGTTTTCTTCTCTCACNATTTCGCTTTCAATATCGAGGATAACTTCTTCTTCGATTGTGCCAAATTCCTCGCGAATTCGCACAACCAATGCCAGACCAAGCGATGTGGTGGCAATGCCAACAACAATCGCTGTCAAAATGAGCACATGGGGCAGGGGATTTGAATAGATCACGTTCGGATCAATATTCATATCGGCAGGGAAAATCGGCGCCGTGCCGCCCTTCACCTTACCCATGGATATATAGAGCATGAAAACGGCTGCCTGAAAGATATTCAGACCGACAATTTTCTTCACCAGATTGCCNCGGGAGACCACAATATAAAGCCCNGTCATCATCAACACGATGAANAGCCAATAATTAATGTGGCCGACAAAGAACGCCCATGTGAAACCGNTGGTAGCAAGATCGTTCATCACCACTCCTCATCTGAAAGGCGCGGCGGACGGGAACCAAAGGCATAATAGATCGCGACCATCACAGCCGAAACCGTAATGCCAACGCCTGCTTCAACAAGNAAAATACCATAATGCTGCCCATGTACNGGATCGTGCGCCAAGGCAGAATAATCAAGAAAATTNNAACCAGCAAACAAAGAGATGATGCCGGTGCCAGCATAGAGCAACACACCAAGCGCCAACAATTTATGCACCANCCATTCGGGGAACACCGCTTTGACTTTTTGAAGGCCAAAAACGATNCCGTAAAGAATGAANCCGACNGCAAAAATCACACCGGCCTGAAANCCGCCGCCGGGAGAAAAATCNCCGTGGAACTGTACGTAAAGNGCAAACAAAATGATTGGCCCAACGAGCAGTTTGGTGATCACGCGTAAAATGAGGTGGTGACGCATCAGCTTTCCTCACTTTGTTCTGAATGGGGCTCTGCGCCGGTTTCGTTTTTCTTGCGCCGCCGTCTGCCAAGNCTNCCAATCAGCAAGATCACACCAATACCGGCAGTAAATACCACAGCGGTTTCGCCCAGCGTATCATAGCCACGATAACTGGCCAGAATATCGGTNACGATATTGGGAATGCCANTCTCATGGGGGACNCGTTCCATATATTCGGGCATCACATGGGTTTGNGTCGGNGAATCCGCTGAACCNTANCTNGGCATATCCAGCGTTCCGTAAACCANCACCANNCCNGTGATNACCACCACAACGAATGGCAATGGAGAAGTGGCGTGATCGGATATGCGTTCAAACCGTGAGGTCAGCGCAATCGTTCCAAGCATCANNACCGTTGAAATNCCNGCACCCACGGCAGCTTCGGTAAAGGCCACATCCACGGCATCCATGGTCACAAACAACAAAGCAGAAAGCAGGCTGAACACACCGGATAACATCACAACCGCAAACAGGCTGCGAATGCGCACAATCGCGAGCGCTGTGGCAACCAGCATGAGAAACANNACGATGGTGATGAAGGTTTCGATGACTGCTACTTTTCTTCTGGATTTTTCATGGAGGTATTTTTATCAGGCCGCAAACCGGAAACCCATGCAGCATTTGCTACCGCGTGGGTNGTCGTTGGTCCGGTGATGAACAGAAAAATACCGATGATNATNANTTTNACGGTGATCANTGTGAANCCAGCCTGNAGNCACATGCCNAGCACCAACAGCAACATGCCNGCCGAATCAGTAATGGAAGCCGCATGAAGGCGCGACCAAAAGTCAGGAAATCTCGTTGTTCCAATAGAACCGATGATAACGCACATACCGCCACCAATGAGGAATATCCAGCTAAGAACATCGATGACCATACTCATGCGCCCGTGTCCTCTTCTTCTTTAACCTGCGAGATATCGCCAATGGCGCGGTAGCGGAANAATTTCAANATGGCGATGGTGCCNACGAAATTGATCAACGCNTAGAGCAGNGCNATATCGAGGAAATCAGGACGCCCGGTCAANAANCCGTAAACGCCNATGAATAAAACCGTGTGGGTGCCNAACATNTTTACCGCAATTACNCGGTCATANANNCTTGGNCCGACGAACANCCGGTACAGNGCCAATACCATGGCAACAAATAGGGCGAGNGCNGCNACTTCAAACATTATGACGCCGTTTCAATAGCGGATACATGCGCATCCATGTCNGCCANCGCTTCTGGATCATCATCTGAATAGGAAAGGGCATGAACAAGAAATTTTCCAGGCTCTGTTTCCACGGTNATGGTNCCGGGNGTGAGCGTGATAGAATTGGCAAAAATCACCTGACCCAAATCCGTCTTCTGACTGTAATTGATGCGAAAGATGTTTTGGTTGATGGCCATTTTCGGCGACAGGACGATTTTGATAACGGCCCAGTTCGCCTTGACGATTTCCACCATCAGCCAGCCAAAATAGATTGTCGTACTAATAATGCCCAATCGCAATTGAACGCCATCATCATCGATTTTATCCATTGTGCGGGTGATCCAAAGGGTCAGCACAACAGAGATCACACCAAAGCCGATGATGAGCGGTTTATAAATACCCGACATCAATAGCCACAGGGCCATCATTAATATTGCTGTTCCAATTACGCGCACGATGCTCGTATCCCACCTCCAGATTTTCATCAAATTAGCGAAGTGCCGCCGCAATAACAATATGAAAACACACCATAAAAGTGACATTCACACAGACATTTTAGTCTGTCGGCAATTCCAGCGTCATATAACTGGAATTTGGGTCTTCGCGGTAATTGGCAAACGGGTCGCAACTGGCAAATCCATGACTTGTATATAGCGCCCGTGCAGGTGCAAAAGAATCCATGGANCCCGTTTCAAGGCTNAGNCGNNTATAAGAGCGTGATTNAGCGACCNAGATCGCATGTTTTAACAAANTGGCNGCAATGCCTTTGCCNCGGTGAGCNNGNGNNGTGTGCATGGATTTNATCTCGCCATGATGAGGGNCAAGCTCGCTAAGGGCGCANCATCCNAATATCTCGTCTTTATTCCATGCCGTCCAAAAACTGATTGTCGGAGCGCGCAATCCATCCAGATCAAGGGCATGCCGACTTTCCGGGGGAGATTCTCCCGCAGTAAAATCGAGATGGGCCGCGAGCAGTCCCTGAATTTCCGCGCCGCTCAAATCATCATCAATAATCCGAATTTCCATCGATAGTCTCTTTTCATACCCCAGACACAAAAATACCACCCCACCAGAAGGCAGGGTGGTATCAAACTAACGTAACTGACTANTTTGGCAACATGATGCTGGAGCCGACTTTCAGTTTGCGGATGGTCACTGAGTCGTTTGCAGCTTTAATCTNTTTCCACATTCTGCCATCGCCATATTTAACCTTGGCAATTGTCCAAAGACTATCACCACGCATGATGACATAGGTGCCTTCAGCCATTGCCTCTTTTTTCATACCATCTTTCATCACGGCGTCCATTTTCATGGCATCCTTTTTCATCATTGGCTTGGGCGCTTTGATTTCGGTTTTCATTTCCATTTTGGCCATGCCGAATGTGGCNCCTTCGATGATGCGACCATCTGTATAAGGTTTGTAGTTCTGATTATTGGCCNGATAGTCAGCCACCACAATCTCAAGACCCGGGCCGTAATCATAGGCATTCATGCCGTCTTTGGCGAAGATCTTGTAACCATCACCGCCACCGCGCACGAAGTTGTTGGTCACAACGCCGTAAGTTGCAGCTGGATCAATATCNACCCATTTGCCGCCATCCATCACCTGAACTTGCTTGATGCGGCCTTTACCGGCTTCAACCGATTTGTCCCATGCAAAGCGCAACCCGGAAACCTGTGGGAAACGACCTTTGACATCTTCCACCTGACTTACGCCATTTTCCAGCGAAGCAGTGATACCGGCACCTGTAAGCTGGAATGTAGAAAGCGTATTTTGGAACGGTAACACAGTCAGCACTTCACCCATGGTGATTTCGCCTGCATCGATTGAAGCACGCAAACCGCCACTATTGGTAAGAGCAATTGTTGTGCCCTGGTTTTTTACCCGCTCAAGCATCGCATCGGCAACGAGATTGCCCATGCCACATTCTTCTATGCGGCAAATTTTACGATCACCAATGATCACATCACTGGCGCTGCCAACAACTTTCGCTTTGACCTTTTCAATCGGGCCATTCAAATTTGCGACCTTCTTGGCAAATCCTGCATCTTCAGTCACTGAACTATCAAGCAAATGAGCCTGACCGCTTGATGCGGTCAATTCACCGGCATCATTGAATGTGAGGTTTAATTCGCCCAGATATTTGGAATAGGCATAGGCACTGACGATGGGAACATCGCGGCCGTCTTTGCCTTTAACGATTGCTGGATACGCACCTTCGGCACGTTTTGCTGAGTTGGGAAGAAGCGTGTTGGAGTGGCCGCCAACAACCACATCAACGCCTGCAACCATTTCTGCGATTTGTTTGTCTTCGTTAAAGCCCACATGGGTCAGCACAATAATCTTATTGGCACCCTTGGCCAGAATTTCAGGAACGGCTGCGTTGAGATAGGTAATAATGTTGGTGAAGGTAATGTTCTTGCCCGGTGAAGAAATTTCCTTCGTATCGGTGGTTGTCACACCCACGATGCCGATTTTCTGTCCGCCTTGTTCAACAATTACATAGGGCAGAATTTTACCTTTGAGGTCTGTATCGAAATCCGCACCAATATTGCCGGAAATTACCGGAAAGCTCGTATTGTCGATGAATTTCGCCAGCCCTTCGGAACCGTCATCAAATTCATGATTGCCAACAACCATCGCGTCAAAGCCCATTTCGTTCATGAAATCGGCGGTCGCTTTGCCTTTATAGGTTGTATAAAACAGAGAACCTTGAAACATGTCACCGGCGGAGAGCACAACCACATTGCCACCGGCACGCGAAATTGCTGTGCGGCGCTGATCAATTTTCGTTTTCAATCGCGCAATGCCACCAAAGCACTTATTGGCCGCAACATCTTTTGACGAACAGGTCGAATCATATTTGTTGATTGGCAAAAAGCGACTGTGAAAATCATTCAGATGCAGAATTGTCAAACTATAGTCTGCCTGCGCAGCCGTTGAAGCAAGACCCATAAAGCTTGCAAGCGTCGCACCTAAAGTAAATTTAAGCAGGTTCTTCATTTTATCCTCCGATATATTGATGTTGAACGTGGGTTTTTATTTGCAATATCATGCTGGCCTCCGAGCTTCGCTTGAATATTCCATTGCCTCTAAGCTAGAATTATTACAATTCGATAACAAGCGACGAAGACAAAATTCTCCTTTAAAAACGCAGTTGTGAACCCATATTTACCTATAGGAAATGAAACCTAGTGGAGAGGCAAAAAATGCAGCTGAATATCAATGGAAAGCCCACAGAAGTGGGTAATGACATGGAAATGCCGCTGCTATGGGCGCTGCGCGATATAGCGGGTCTCAAGGGTACCAAATTTGGCTGCGGCATTGCTGCCTGCGGCGCATGTACCGTTCATATTGATGGTGAGCCGGTACGCTCCTGCCAATTACCGATCGGCGAAGTTCAAGGCGCTGTCACTACCATTGAAGCAATGGGAACATTGGATAATCTCAGTATTTTGCAACAAGCCTGGATCGATGAGCAGGTGCCCCAATGCGGCTATTGTCAATCCGGCCAGCTCATGGCCGCAAGCGCTCTGCTACGTGAAAACCCAAAGCCCAATGATACCGATATCGATGAAGCGATGACCAACCTNTGTCGCTGCGGAACCTATCCTCGCATCAAAGCCGCCATCAAAAATGCCGCTGCAAAGATGGAGGCNTAGATCATGGGCATTGCAAAAATCGCAAGACGAACATTCTTGATNGGTGCTACNGCCATCGCCGGTGGATTGGTGGTTGGNTATTANTATGCCAGCAGNCCTTACCCCAATCCGTTNGAAGANGATTTGGNCGAAGGCGAAACCACCTTCAATCCCTATGTGAAGATAGCTCCTGATAACACCATCACCATCATCGCGCCCCGCGCAGATATGGGGCAGGGGGTACAAACCACCCTTGCCACAATGGTCGCCGAAGAGCTGGACGTTTCCTTAGACAAAATCGAAATTGAACACGGACCGGCAGACTGGACCTATTTCAATGCAGCCATGATGAAAGATGCCGGGCCGTTCCCGTTTCTGGATGAGAGTTTTATCGCAGAGACCAGCCGTTCCTTCATGCCACCGATTGCCAAATTATTAGGCATTCAGGCAACGGGCGGTTCTTCGTCAATCAAGGACGGTATTGATAAAATGCGTCAGTCCGGCTGTGCTGCACGCCATTTGCTTGTCGCTGCNGCNGCTCTGGAATTTAATGTTGATGCAAAAGGCTTGGAAACCGCAAATGGTTCCGTCACTGATCCNGCTTCNGGAAANTCNCGCACCTATGGNGNACTNGCAGCCAGTGCCGCCACACTGGAANCGCCATCAAAACTTGCCCTGCGCGAAAAAAGCGACTGGAANCTTTTAGGNAAATCCCAGANGCGNGCNGATATTCCNGCCAAGGTAACCGGNCAACCNATATTCGGNATNGATGTGGANTTGCCGGANATGGTCTATGGCACCGTAAAAATGAGCCCGCGATTTGGTGCCGGGGTGATTTCCTACCGTGATAATCTCGCTCTCGCAGTACCCGGCGTTCAATCTATCATTCCACTTGAGACNCCTGCCGGAAAAGGTTTTGGCATCATTGCCGATAACACATGGGCAGCCTTCAAGGGNGCNGANGCNCTNGAAGTGGAATGGGGTGAAGNGGCTTATCCAGCNGATGATGATGGCATATACGCTCTATTTGATGATGTGCTCGCCACCACTCCCGATTATACCATGCGCGATGACGGCGAAGCAGAAACCGCTTTTGCCGATGCACCTCGCGAAGCCGTGCTTGACGCAGAATACCATGTGCCATGGCTNGCCCATACCTGCATGGANCCAATGANNGCCACCGCNCAATGGAAAGATGGCGTGCTTGATATNTGGTCTCCCAATCAGTCACCAACGCTAATTCAAATGACCGCCGCCAGTCTGGTTGATGTCTCCGCCGGTGATATNAACGTCCANACAACAAATCTNGGTGGTGGATTCGGTCGCCGCTTGGAAGTGGATTTCACCCTNTACGCNGTNGAAATGGCCAAACACACCAAGGGNAAACCGATCAAGGTCACATGGACCAGAGAAGAAGATGTGCGCCATGATACCTATCGCCCAGCGGCAAAATATAAGCTTCGGGCACGGACAAATAAGGGCGAGGCACCNGCAGCCCTTGATATCCATGTGGCTTCACCCTCCATCATCAAAAGCCTGATGGGCCGTACATTNCCGGCACTTTCGCCANTGGGACCAGATAGAACCATGGCCGATGGTCTGTTNGATCAGCCCTATGATATCGAGAATTATCGCGTGGCCATGAGNCGCGTGGATGTGGATATTCCNGTCGGGTTCTGGCGNTCNGTTGGTTATTCCCACAACGCATGGGCGCATGAATGTTTCTTAGATGAGATTGCCGAAAAATCNGANTTNGANCCGNTGGCCTTGCGTCTTGAANTGGCAAAGAATTATCCNGCTGCCCTTGGGGTGTTGAACAAAGTTGCCGAGATGAGCAATTGGACAAACACCAAATTTGCAAAAGGCAGCAAGCGCGGACGCGGAATTGCCATGTCGCTTTCCTTCGGNAATTGGGTAGCCGAAATTGTTCAGGTGAACGCCACCGATGATGGCATCGTGATTGAAAACGTGTGGTGTGCCACAGATATNGGCACGGCTCTCGATCCCAGNAATATCGAGGCACAAATGATGTCGGGCATCGTCTTTGGTCTTTCAGCGGCGATGGGGCAAGAAATAACCTTTAAAGACGGCAAGGTGGAGCAGGGGAATTTCGACGACTATGACGCCATGCGCATGGCCCAATGCCCCAATATCGAAGTGGCAATATTAGAAACCTATCATAAAATGGGTGGTGCTGGAGAACCCGGAACCCCGCCAGCAGCGCCCGCGCTGACCAATGCAATTTATGCAGCAACTGGCAAACGGATCAGAAAATTGCCGTTATCGGGAGAAGTTGATTTCGCTTAGGTTTCGCCGTTGATCATGGCCATCGCCATTTGAGCCATGATCGGCACAGCCATGCCGTATTGTTTTGCTTTTTCCGGGTTTGAAGCATTGCCATCAATCGAACGGCGGTAAACCCCTTGCAGGATTGCCATCAGACGGAAGAATGAAAACGCCACATAGAAGAACCAATTGTCGATGCCGTCGAGATTGCGGCGTTTGCAATANGCGGCCACATAATCTTCTTCNAGCGGCANNCCAAGTGCTAAGCGGTCAACACCACCAAGGCCGCGAAATCCGCCTTGATGAGGTAGTCGCCATTGCATGCATTGATAGGCAAGATCGGCATAAGGGTGTCCAATGGTCGATAATTCCCAATCAAGCAGGCCGATNACNTCGGCGCTATCATGGGCAAAAACCATATTGTCCAGCCGGTAATCCCCATGCACCANCGTCGCNATNCCATCGTCCGCTGGNAGGTNTTTTTCCAGCCANGCAATCAGGGTATGGATNTCTTCATTGCGTTCAATCTCGCTTGCCAGATATTGCTTGGTCCAGCGNGATAATTGCCGCTCAAAATAACTGCCGGGACGACCGAATTCTNACAGGCCGGTTTTTNCAAGATCCACTTCGTGCAGNTTCGCGAGCNCATCGTTCATGGAATCGTAGATCGCGCTACGCTCGGCGTTTTCATCAANNTCTGAGAGTGCNGGATCCCAAAATATGCGNCCATCGAGAAATTCCATCACAAAGAACATCCGGCCAATCGGNGANTTNTCATCCGCCAGATGAAACATTTTCGGCACCGGGACAGCGCTATTTTCNAGCGCTTTCATCACCTTAAATTCCCGGTCTACCTGATGCGCAGATTTNAGCAATTCACCGGGAGGTTTGGCCCGCAAAACATAGCGTCCGCTACGCGCATCAATCANATAGGTGGGNTTNGANTGGCCGCCATCAAATTTCTTGAGCGAGAGAAAACCTTCAAACCCATCAACATGGGNCTCAAGATAAGGCGTAATCATTTCGGCATCAATTTGATTGGTGGGATTGTTATCAGGCATGAAATATCTTGATCTGGTTTAAGTCATTTTGTCCAGAACACTACCCAACAGATCAATTTCCTTTTCAAGAGAAAANTGATGATTGCCCACGAAAAGCCCNTTGTGATGCACAAATTGTGCATTNNGNAATTCNCCNAANATTTCATAATCNAAATATTTCATCACCGGGTTTTGGGTGAAATCNCCGGCAACAATCGGGCGNCAATCAATGTTATGAGACTGAANTTGTTCGACCAGTTCNGCACGGGTGAAACCGGCATTCTCGCCAATNAACATGCTAAACCCNAACCAGCTGCTTTCGCCGTTTTCCTTTTGNATGGAAATNTTNTCAAANCGCGACAAGGTTTCCATNAATTTCACNGCATTCTTGCGCCGNTCGNTNACAATTGNCGGTAATTTCTTNACCTGTTCGCGNCCAATNGCACCTGAAAATTCCAATGGCCGCAGATTATATCCNGGCAGAACGAAGTTGAAGGATTCTTCAAACGGNTTTTTGCTCTTAGTNCCAGAGACAAGGTTCTCTTCTGGNAAATTTCGAGTCCAGCCNTGGGCACGGATCGAAAGCATNATGTGATAGAGTTCTTCATCCTCACANACCACCATGCCGCCNTCCATGGTGGAGATATGNTGNGAGAAAAACGAGCTATAACTGCCGGCCATGCCAAAAGTGCCAGTCTGCTGGCCATCTATCGTTGCACCAAGAGATTCGCAATTATCTTCTAAAAGCAGCAGATTGTTGTCTCGGGCAATTTTCGCCAATGTGTTGAAATCTGCCGGATTGCCCAACAGACTTACCGCAAGTATGGCTTTGGTTTTTGGACCGATGGCCTGACGTACCAGTTCGGCATCCATATTGAGTGAATTGATATCCACATCGACAAATTTAAGTTTCAAACCATATTGATAGAGCGGCGAATAGGTGGTGCTCCACGAAACCGCAGGAACAATGACTTCGTCCCCNGGCATNAANGGCGTTTNGGAATGNTATCGAAGGGCCGCAATCATCAACAAATTTGCTGACGAACCGGAATTGACCATCACGCAATGTTTGGATCCAGTGAAGGCTGCNAACGCTTTTTCAAATTCACGNACCTCTTCNCCCATGGAATAAAAGCCCGATGCAATAACCCNCTGCATGGCTTCTTGTTCTTTTTCATCCCANGTGGANCTGGTTAGCGAATAGTGGGAGGCAGCCATNAGCCGTTTTCTCCAATGACATTCTCCTGAAAATAGCGATAGGTTTCACGAATGCCATCTTCAAGAGAAGCCGTCGTTTGCCAGCCCGTTTTGCCAAGCTGATCAGTAGAAATAAGNTTNCGCATCATGCCNACNGGGCGNTCNAGATCAAAAGTGAATTCTCCCTGCCAACCAAGAACCTTGGCGACGGTCTCGTAATATTCAAGGATCGAATAATCCTGCCCCTTTCCCACATTGATAAGATCAGGAAGGGTCTCAAATTTGCCCATGGCATGCCAGATGAAATCCACCAATTCGCCAACAAACATGAATTCACGCCGCGCCGAGCCATCGCCCCATATCTCCACACTAGGCAAATCATCAATTTTGGCCTGATGGACTTTGGCAATGATGGCCGGGACCAGATGAGAGCGAAGCGGGTCNAAATTATCGAAGGGNCCGAANAAATTACAAGGAATCAGNGTTTTATAGTCAAACCGATCANCTTGNGCGCTTAAATAACGACACATGCGGGCGACNGTAATTTTCGCCANCGCATAGCCTTCATTGGTTGGTTCCAATTCNCCGGTGAGAATCATATCTTCGCTAAGCGGTGTATCAATNTNGCGCGGATACATGCAGGANGAGCCCAAATTCATCAGCCGNGGAATGCCAGCTTCGCGCGCNGCCATAACCACATTGCGCCCAAGGTCCAAATTTTCCACCAGAAAGGAAAACGGGTTTTCGAGATTAGCCTGAATACCACCAACCANACCNGCCGTATGAATGATCATATCNGGCTTGAACTGNCGCATATGATCAAGGGTGACNNTANAATCTANAAGATTGACGTCTTTGCTGCTTGGAGCGGATATTTCATACTCGTCAGCACCAGCNGANCCNAGNANGTTTNGGCCAACCAAACCGCTGCCACCGGTTAGTAAAATTCGGGTTTTGCTCATAAATCGGCCAGATCAGCTTCGACCATTTCACGCACAAGTTCTGNAAANCTTGTTTTTGATTTCCAGCCNAGTTTTTCGCGNGCNTTTGAAGCATCGCCCAACAGGGTTTCAACTTCCGTCGGCCGGAAATAACGCTCGTCCACCTCCACGATGCATTTGCCGGTGGCCATATCATAACCCTTTTCCTGAGTGCCGGCGCCCTTCCATTCGATCTTCATGTCCAGNACTTTGGCAGCTTCNTTCACAAAGTCGCGCACCGAATATTGTTCGCCCGTGGCGATAACAAAATCTTCTGCCTCGTCCTGTTGCAACATCAACCATGCCATTTCCACATAGTCCCGCGCATGGCCCCAATCGCGCAATGCATCCATATTGCCCAATGAAAGGCTCTCTTGAACCCCCATTTTGATACGCGTTAGCGCCCGTGTGATCTTGCGGGTGACAAAGGTCTCGCCGCGTAGAGGCGATTCGTGATTGAACAAAATGCCGTTACAGGCAAAAATATTATAGGCTTCCCGGTAATTGATCGTAATCCAGTAAGCGTAAATCTTGGCAACCGCATAAGGACTTCTTGGATAAAACGGGGTGTTTTCGTTTTGTGGAGATTCGAAAACTCTACCGTATAGCTCTGAGGTTGAGGCTTGATAAAACCGGGCCTTATTCGACAGGCCCAAAATTCGGATCGCTTCCAGCAGACGCAACGCGCCCAATGCGTCGGAATTGGCGGTATATTCCGGTTCTTCGAACGAAACCGCCACATGGCTTTGTGCCGCGAGATTATAGACCTCGTCTGGCTGCACCACCTGCATAATGTGCATCAGGCTGGATGAATCCGTCATATCGCCGTGGTGAAGTTGAAACTGGCCCGATTTGCCATAATCGCCTTCGAACAAATGATCGATTCTGGACGTATTAAATAGAGACGTCCGCCGCTTCATGCCGTGGACCTCATATCCTTTGTCGAGAAGAAATTCTGCCAGATAGGCACCGTCTTGTCCGGTGATGCCTGTGATCAGTGCCGTCTTTTGCGCCAAGCCAATGCTCCGTATAAANATGTCANNTCCAATAAAGAATCGTCTCACANCATAATATCAGACCCACGGAAGCCTGCACAGTTGGGAGTTTCTCCTTCAGAATGCCAACTTTACAATTCTTTACGTAAGCGAGAAGCGCCCGCAATGTAGTGCGCCTATTTGAATGGTGTGGCCGCAATGAACGGCCNTCAACAATTTTAAAAAGGAGCAAGACATGTCGGATAATCAGGACAACAACAAACCCGGTTGGTTCCAGCAGGGAAACCGCAAAGCAATCGCACTTATTACGGGNACTGCCGTGGTGGTTGGTGGTGCATTCGGTGTGAATGCTCTGGCTCAAACCAAGACCTATGAACACTTCAAGCTATATGCAAGCAGCGAAGGTGGCGGCTGGGGACATGGATGGGGTCATGGTCGTAAGGGCGGACGCATGGGACATCACGGAGGGTTCTCCAAAATGTCAGATGAAGAAATCGAAGCAAAAATCACCCGTATGGTGAAGCATGTGGCGATTGAAATCGATGCAACAACCGACCAGCAGGAAAAGATCACGGCACTCGTTACTGCCGTTGCAAAAGACATCAAACCTCTGCGTGACCAGATGCATGCTGCAGGCAAGGAAATCCATGATATCCTTTCGGCCGATACAATTGATCGTGTAGCACTCGAAAAAATTCGCAGTGAACGTCTTGCAGAAGCAGACCGGATCAGTAAAAATTTGGTNAATGCGGTAGCCGACGTGGCCGAAATTTTGACAGTGGAACAAAGAAAGGTTTTGGATGAGCGAATTCAGGAATTCAAATCCATGCGGCACGGTTNGCGCAGAGGATAATCGAACTTTATGAGCGAACAAGTTCTCCTCATCGAAGATGATGCCAGATTGGCCGAGATGGTTCAGGACTATCTCGGCCAATCTGAGTTTGACGTGACCATTGCAGANAACGGCACCAAGGGCCTGGCCCTGCTAAAGAGCGGAAATTTNGAGGCCGTGTTACTCGANTTGATGTTGCCGGATATCGATGGTCTTGAAGTCTGCCGTATCATTCGCACCTCCAGCAGAATTCCGATTTTGATGCTGACTGCTAAGGGCGAACCGATGGACCGCATTGTCGGGCTGGAACTGGGTGCCGATGATTATCTCCCCAAACCCTTCGAGCCACGNGAATTGCTGGCGCGGTTGCGGGCCATCCAGCGCCGCGGCAAGGGTGAGGACCCCACAAGCACCATCCAGT